>NZ_JAVIHI010000037.1:0-20337 GCF_036680365.1 Streptococcus sp. SS-4456
AAATATTAAGAGAGCATGTAAATAGAAAAAGGTTCCAGAGTCAACAGGACTTTGGAGCCTTTTTCAATATACCTTGTTATTTGGCGGTTACGATTGACTTTCAGCTACATACTACTAGAATTGGCTATATACAGAAAAAATCCTGGAAAAGCTTCCAAGATTTTCTTCTGTATATGTTGTCTTACTTAGCAAGTTTTGCTTTTGCTGCGTCAGCAAGAGCTGTGAATGCTGCTGCATCGTTCACTGCCAAGTCAGCAAGCATTTTACGGTTTACTTCGATTTCAGCCAATTTCAAACCGTGCATCAATTGTGAGTATGACAAACCGTTCATGCGAGCAGCCGCATTGATACGAGTAATCCACAATTTACGGAAATCGCGTTTTTTCTGACGGCGGTCACGGTATGCATAGTAGTAAGAGTTCATTACTTGTTCTTTCGCAGTGCGGAACAAGAGATGTTTAGCTCCATAGTAACCTTTAGCTAATTTTAAAATACGTTTACGGCGTTTACGAGAAACAACGCCACCTTTAACACGTGCCATTTAATTTTCCTCCAAATAATTCAAAAAAGTAATTGTGCAATACTGATGCGAGATTAGCGCATTTGTGTAAGCATTGACTTGATACGCTTAAAGTCACCAGCATGTACCATACCTGCTTTACGAAGGTGACGACGTTGTTTTTTAGTTTTACCGTGGAAACGGTGTGAAGTATAAGCGCGGAAGCGTTTCAATCCACCAGAACCTGTACGTTTAAAACGTTTAGCTGATGCGCGGTGAGTTTTTTGTTTTGGCATTTTAATTCTCCTTTTAGCGTAAAAAGCTTATTTTTTATCTGAAGCTGGGGCCAATTGCATAAACATTTGACGTCCGTCCATCTTAGCACGTTGTTCGATAATAGCAATATCTTGGGTTGCTTCGGCGAACTCAGCTAATACTTTCGCTCCAACTTCTTTGTGGGTAATCATACGACCCTTGAAACGGATCGAAACCTTAACCTTATTTCCTTTTTCAAGGAATTTACGGGCATGACGAAGTTTTGTGTCAAAGTCCCCTTTATCAATAACTGGGCTTAGACGTACTTCTTTTACAGTGACAACACTTTGTTTCTTGCGTTGTTCTTTCTGCTTTTTCTGATATTCAAATTTGAACTTACCGTAGTCCATAATTTTAGCTACTGGTGGTTTAGCTTGCGGTTGAATCAAGACTAAATCCACGTTTGCGCTATCAGCAATGGCCTGAGCCTCATTGAGCGGTTTGATTCCCAACTGTTCACCCTCAAGACCGATAAGACGAACTTCACGCACTCGAATTTCATCATTGATGAACAAATCTTGCTTTGCTATGGCTTTTCACCTCATTTTATATTTTTCGAGAAAAACGAAACGGACTTGCTAAACAAGTCCGCACTACACCATTATTCTTTCCGAAGAAATCTTAATCCGTAGAGCCAGACAACGTTAGTCGCAAGGCGAGAAGCTCTCACTTCTGCTTTTCTCAATATGACTATTCTAACACGTCATAAACTACTTGTCAAGAATTTCTTTCGCTTTTTCTGAAATAAATTTCACTACACCTTCGATGGATACACCTGTTGTATCAAATGTGATGGCATCGTCAGCAGCTTTCAAAGGTGAAACCTCCCGAGTACTGTCTTTCAGGTCACGAGCTGCAATCTCCTCTTTCAAGATTTCCAAGTCTGTTTCGATGCCACGTTCCGTATTTTCCTTAAAACGACGAAGGGCACGCTCCTCTACTGAGGCAATCAGGAAAATCTTAAGTTCAGCTTGAGGCAAGACGACTGTACCAATGTCACGGCCGTCCATAACAATGCCGCCCGCTTGGGCAATCTCCTGTTGCAGGCGAACCAACTCTTCTCGTACCAAGGGAAGTGCCGCAACTGCCGACACATTGTTAGTTACTTGATTATCCCGAATGGGTAAGGTAACATCTTGCTCACCAACAAATACCTGTTGTTGCCCTTGCGCATCCCTACCAAAACGAATAGGATGTTGAGCAAGTAACGTCACAATACCATCTTGGTCAGTGACATCAATACCATTTTGCAAGGCCAAATAAGTCGCAGAACGGTACATGGCTCCTGTATCTAAGTAAGTATAGCCAAAATCTTTAGCGATAATCTTGGCAACGGTTGACTTGCCACTCGATGCAGGACCGTCAATAGCAATTTGAATGGATTTCATAATACCTCTTATCTAATGCGGACAATATCACCTGGGTGAGCCAACCAAGAACCTGTCGCCATTTTTTCAGGATTTAAACGCTCTAACTCAGCAATGGAAATACCACCACGTGCCGCCAATGCTCCAACTCCCTCCCCAGCTTGAACTGTTAGGGTAGAACCATCTGCAGCTTCTGTCAAGCTTGAGCTAGTTTCCGTAGTTTCAGCTGTATCTGTAACTTCCGTTTCCTCTGTTTCTGTGACTTCTGTTTCAGTCGTCGTTTCCGTAGGGACAGTTGAACTTTCTGCTACCACAGCAGCATTGCTTGGATTGTAAAACTCTTTCGTCGAATCCGTCTTACTGCCACCAACAGATAGATAGAAGGCAATTGCCCCTATAATGATGACAATGATAAAGAAAATAATAGCCAGTACGGTAAATACTTTCGTACTTGCCAATCCTTTACCCAAGCGGTCTTTACGACTTGCTGTAGCTGTTTGATACACTTCTTCATTCCATGGCTCTTGTGACATTCTCGGGACAACTCCTTGTTTTTTTCTAAAAATATGATTAAAATAATAGTATGAAAATAAAACTTATTCCTGAACGGTGCATTGCCTGTGGGCTATGCCAAACCTATTCACCTGTGTTTGATTATGATGACGACGGTATTGTGATTTTTTCAGATAGAAAGAACCTAGAGAGAGATAGCGACCTAACTCCCGACATACTCGGAGCCATCAAATCCTGCCCTACCAAAGCCATTTCAATTGATTGATTTGGCTTTTTTTGCATAATAAATTTCGAAGTAATCTTGCTTCAACAAATGGTCAGACAAAACCACTTCCCCAGAAAATGCGGGATGCAGGGCTAAATGATTAACAAAAAACTTTTTAGGCCATTTCCGCATATGATAGACCTTTCCTTCAGGAAATTCATTGGAAAAGATGCGGACAGCAATATAGGAAACTTCCACTTTGGTTATCTGAGCAATTTCTATATCTTGTATGGCAAATAAATTAGCCGATACAATGCGCAATTGGCTTTCTTTTATTTCAAAATACCTGTGTAATCCTAAGATTACTAGGAGTAAAAAAAGAAATATTAGTAAAAGAAATATTCCTGACACGCGTAGTTTTTCCAGCAACAGGGTCATGCTCATGAAAAGTGGAATGAAGGTAAGTGACCAGTAGATAATGCCCCAGGAAAGTTCTGGTTGCCAATGGTAACGGATTTTACCAAAAATTTTGATCATATCGGACCTCCATCTATTATTCTAGCACAAAACAAGAGATTTTCCTATGAAAATCTCTTGTTTTTGAAATTTTTTATTACATTTACATGACAAACTTTGTCGAAGTGTAAAACAATTGAAATGATTTTGAAACAAAACAAAAGTCGTACTGTAACTAATAACCAGCTTACTTCTTAGTTTCAATAGCTATATATTGAATAAGATCTTTCAGTTTGAGTTCTAATTTGGCTTGCTTTAATGTCATACGGTACTGATTAACTATTAGTAAAAAAATAATAGCTAAAAACACGAAATTCGCAGGGGATTCGATCCCAATCCAATCTGATAATTGACCAATGGCTTGGGGTACGAGTGCAAAAATAACTAGAATACCTGAAAAAAAGAACCAAAAGATACTATCTTCTATTTGAATATTGGATTTTCGAATATTCAATAGAATAACTGCCGAAGTCAAAACGGCTGTCACAATAAGTAATAATTGAAATTGAAGAGCCATTATTTCCTCCTAAAATTTTGTATCAACAAAATTGATGTGAACATATGAATCATATACTTAATTGAACGAGATAAAGTTAAATAGGATTGACCCGCCTGTCTTTCAAGCATTTTTACTTGGACTTCTTTTATCTTATAGCCTTGGCGAATCAGAAAAGAAATGGTATCAGGTTCCGGAGTATAGTTAACATTTAATGCAAAGTCCTTAATCAACTCTTGATTAAACATTCGCATTCCAGATGTTGGATCGGTAATCGTTTGACCTGTTGTTAATTTTATTGACCAACTGATAAGACGATTACCTAACATACGTAAAGAATTATTTTTAGGTTCAGATACGAACCGCGAACCAATGACACAATCTTGACCTTTTTGAATTTCGGCTACTAAGTCCCCAACATATTCTGGAAGGTGTTGACCATCGCCATCAAACTGAACTGCCTGTCTATACCCCATCTTGTAGGCATATTTAAAACCAGTCTGAACGGCACCTGTTAAACCTAGATTCACCGGCAAATCAATAATATTAAATCCATTTCGGTGGCAAATTTCAGAAGTCGTATCTTTAGAACCATCGTTCACAACAACGTAATCAAATTCCTGAAAGTTCTTTTCTAGATTTCGCACAACCGCTTCTATTGAACCTTCTTCATTGTAAGCTGGAATAATAATCAGTGTATCTGATTTCTTATTAAACATATTCTCCCCTATCCATTAGACTCTTGACTTTTTTCATAGAAATAAATCAGAATTTTAACCATGAATTCCGGCCAAAATAGTCTATACATTTCCATATCTTCTTTTGTCCTGACATTATCTCTAATTGTGTTTGATGTTTCAGAATCCTGATGAATACGGTGGCACATCAGTTTATCAGAAACATAACCAAAACTTCCGCGATAATGCGAACTAATGTCGTACCATGCATACCAATCTAAATTTGTTCTCATTTTAGTTTCGAACTGAAAACCATTTAGTTTATCCATATCATAGGTCACGGCTGGGCAACAAATAGCATTGCCAAAAGCTAGAATCCTATTTCTCCAAAACATCCAATTTGGAAACCAGGACAGCACATTCAACATTAAAGTTTTAATCTTTAAATTTGTATTCGCTTCTATTTCTCGACCATCACGATACTCAACATAGTCAGAATACACAATTGTATGCTTTAAATCCCGACGGAACTCAGACAAAATTTTCTCAGCATAATTTTCTTTATACAAGTCATCCTGATGTGCAATCGTAACAAAGCGAGTATTGGCAAATGATAGAGCATTATTCCAATCAATACCAATCCCACCACCTTGCTTCACATGATAAGGAATTGAATATTCTTGACACAAGTGTTCAATGTGCTCACTAGGTGTCGAGGTATAAAGAATAATAGTTGATTGTACTGTTTGATTTCTCAAAGAAAGAATACATTCTTCTAAATATGGACTATCACCATAAGCACAAATCACAAAAGTGTGATTATTTTCCATAAATTTCTCTCCATACTACATTATAAATTTAAGTCTCAATAAAACTCAGTATCCACGTTTTACTTTTTGTTTATTTCCATTTTCGCTATCTTCCTATTAACAATATGATAAACCAGCAAACTTGACATGAAATAAACCAACATTGTCAAAGTAAAACTAATAGATGCACCTAAAATAGCAAACTTACTAATAAGCACTTTAGTTATTGCACTAGAAAATATGAACGCCAGTATAGTCGAGAATAGTAGATAATATTGCTTGCGATGAATTGTTAGTACATTATCAATCATTACCGAATAGACATTAAATCCAGCACCAACAAGTAAAATAATAAATGATAATAGATATGGTGACAAGTTTACTCCAAAAATAAGACTTAACATTGGAATTCCGAGTAAGTAGCCTCCAACTAAAACTAATAGATGTAAACCTATTAAAGCACCAAATATCTTTTTAACCTGTCTGCTATAAGCACTAAATTGACCGTTATGCAAAAAGATTGATATTTCTGTTAACATTGGTCTTAAAAGCATTAGTAAAAGATTAAGGACAAATGTTGGCATAAATAAAATATTGAAATCTCGTTGCAAACCTTCTCCAAGATGTCCAACAGTTATAAAACTATCAATAATAATTTTTGGTAAATTAAAAATGTAATTGATGATGAAGCTACTAATAAATAGAGTCAAACATAATTTAAGGATATTCCAACTGCCTTGCCAACTAGAGTTAATTTTGAAACTACTTCTAGAGAAGTTTAATCGATAATATCTAATATCTAAGAAATAGGACAATATTAAATTGGTAAGAAAAAGAGAAATCGTAGCTACTAAAAGATTACCAGTAACTAACAAAACTAGAATAAACACAACAATAGTAGACAAGCTACGGTAGAATAAAACTTTCCCTGCTAGATCCGAACGCTGTTTTTGTTGAAACTCTCCTTGATAGACATCTGAAATGGCATCACACGCTCGATAAAGAACCATGAAAACGATTATCCAATATTTTTCATTAGTAAAGCCTGTCACATTCAAATAAAGCATTAAACTAACTAACATTAGTAATATGCTCATTACTCTAGAAAGAAAGTAGGCACTAAATGAATAGCTCTCATTAACATCTGTAGCTTGAAAGTTTCTAACTCCAAATAAGCCTATCACTAAAAACTGTTGTCCCAGCGTAAAAGCAATACTAAAAGAATCTGCAATACTCGGAGATGTTAATCTTGATACAATTAAAAGTAGCACTATAGAAACAGCTGTCGAACTAATTGTCCCAAGCATATTCCAAAAATATTGATACTTAATACCTACTATTGGTTTAGTTTCTCCTCTCAAGTTATCTCCTTCTCACCTTGTTAAATTTGAGTATAGAACCCAACACTTACTGTAAAGATTACTAAAAATGACAAAAGATATTGAATAGCAATCGTCAATTTACGATCCACTTCCTCACTTGGTTGGATAATCGGTATAAAAGAGTTCAACCAATTTCCCAAAAACAATGGGATTAGACAGATCATAAAATAATAGTATCTTCCTTGCACTCCACCGACAGAAATATTGCCAGGATTATATACACGAGGATCTCCTGTAATTGCATATACCATCAAAAAGGTAATCCCTAACATAAGCAACACTGTATATGTTCCCCATATCTTAGGTACTGTGATGCGTGTACAAAGAATAAGTACAAATAGTACCGATAACACAATTAGTGTTGTAGCTGTAAATAGTAGCCCCGAATCATGACTAATATATTGAAGAGGACGTCGAATAAAGTTTTCTAAGATTGCCTCTGGTGCGCTAAGCATAGTTCTAATAATTGGTAACGGATGCTTCAAAAAGTAACCTAACCCAGGACTCTCTCCCGTCACCGAACCAGAAAAATTAAATATGTTTAAGATCCCTGAATAAATTACAGCAAATAGAATGACTGGAAAGAACGATACTACTCCTAGTATCCTTGCTTTCTTAGAGGCAAAGTATTCTTTTGGTAAGAAGGTTAATAAGGTTCCTAACAGAACAAAAGGAAACTTAGAAAAAACGAATAAAAGCGCTAAACTTTGAAATTTGACAACAAACTTGGAGGTAATTTTTTCTTTTCGAGCCAAAACATTCGTAAGCAAAGCAACCAAAATAAGTGAAGCACCATAATATAAATAATCATAGTGGTAGCCAGAAACCACATAAAGAGCAGATGGTAGTGTCCCCATTAAATAAAGCATTTTTTGGTATACTTTACTAATCTTAATAGAGAGGAACACTAATAGCGCATAGGCTAATACATGGACTATTCTCCCTATGTAGTACGAGATATAAACCTTATTTGAAACCAAACGACCAATATTCCAGCCTATTGCCCCTGGTAAAAAAGAAGGATTATCAAAAGATTTCGGAACACCTGCAATTTTACTCGGTTGATGCTCTACATTATACCAGTAATCATCTCCCCTGAAGTTTGCTTGATTACGAATACCGTCATGTAAAAAGACAGAATCATAATCAGAAATTGTTTCATCACTGTATTCAAATAGAAAACTGTCAGAAATCCCAATTGCATTTTCTAAATGGGATTCTTCATCCAAAGCATATTGAACTGGTCGAATCAAAGCAATAACAATTCCAAAAGACAAAATGAGAAGAAAAGCATTTCGAGCTATTTTTTCAGGATTTTTGAAATCTACTAATAAAAAATAGAGAACAATAGCAATTACAATGTACCAAAAATTCAAATTGATTTTCCACTCAAATAGAATTGGCAAAGTAAGTTGTGCGAAAAAGACTAAGAAAATTCCAATGAAGATATTACGTAATTTCTCCATCACTATTTTTTGTATTTGCATACCACTTCTACCCTTTCTTCTTTTCTAAAGAATGTTGCGAAATATCCTGGTTTAAATCAACACGATTCGCCAGACGAATACCTCGCCATTTTTCAATATGAAAGAGTGGATTAACCAAAAGCCAATACATTCTTCTTTTCCAATTATAATCTTTATCAGAAATAATTTTTACACTATCTTTCAAACTTGCTTTGAATACATTTGTAACAACCGAGAAAATAGAAACCTTATTTGTTATACCACTGTTCAAACGAACATTATATGTTTCATCGAAAATTCGTCGTCTATACTCCGATAGTCGCACATCGTTCGAATGCTCAACAATTGCTTTTGCATTATAAACCTTGATATAGCCTGCATCTAATATGTCCTTCCCGTATTCATAATCTTCTGAATAAGCTACAGGGCGATAACCAATTTTTTCAGTTAGAAATCGACGTGGGGCAGCAGAACACACATCACTGTAAAAAGATTCTTTCGTATATTTTCCTCTTTGGCTCTCATCTAATCTTTGCCAGACAGTCAATGAATCAGATACACCCTGTTCATTAAATACCGCTAGAATATCGTACTTCATCGCTGGAAAACAGTAATGACGTGGTTTTTGATTTCCTAATACGGCCACGATATCCGAGTGCATCGCAAAGGGTCTTACCATTTCCGCTAACCACTGCTCATTATGAGGAACTGCGTCTTGAGTAAGATAGACCATTATTTCACCTTGACTAATCTCAGCAGCCATTTGGCGAGTTTTCCCATGCGAAAATTCTTCCTTTGATAAATGAAGAAGACGGAGATTACCGTATTTTTCAGAAAAATGATTGATAATTGCAACCGAATTATCAGAAGAACCTGAATCTGTTATTAAAACATCCCACTTAAAATCTGTGACTTGACGGTATAAAGCAGATAATGTTTCTTCTAAATGGTCCCGTTCTCCGTTATAAACTGGAATAAACACCGTCGCTTTCAATTGATCAGCCATTCAAAACCTCTCGACGAATAATCATTTCAACTTTTTTATAACTCTCTTCCCAAGATAGCCCCGTATATTTATCGCTCATTTCTTTAGCATGTTCATTGATATCGGAACGCTCAACAGCCTGGCAAAGTTTTTCCGCTAGGGCCACAGGATAGGCTTCTGTATAGAGAATATCATCAATTTCACCAAGTACCATACGATTATTATCTCCATCATTCATGACTGGTACACAACCAGCCACCAAAAGTTCCAATGGTAATAATGAAACATTTGTTAAAGAGAGAACAAGACAAGCTACACTTTCGTGATAAACCTCTGCTAATTGCGCCTTATTTAAAATACCGCGGTCAACAAATTCAAAAGGAATATCATAATTAGACATATCTTGACCAAAGAATTCGATTTCGTATTCCGGATGACGTTCTTTAAAAATCTTTAAAGCCATTACTCCGATTTCAAATCCCCTACGCTCCGTATGGGCACGAGCATAAAAGGCAATTTTCTTCTTTTTAACGATAGGGGATTTTGGCTTATAAATATCAATATCCGCACCAAAATCAAAGTAGTCAGATTGCATCCCATATTGTCCAACTTTACTTACAAGCCATTTTCCTGCGGTAATACCATAAAAACCAAATTTATAGGTTGCTTCAGCCAACATATAACGCGACCCTACACCAAAGAAAACTGGTTCAAAATCTTGAACAAAGTAAAACTTATGTAAACGTTCCCCTTGAAGATTGAAGACTGCATAAGCAGTTTCCCAACTTGTTGCAAATACAAGGTCTTGATTTTTAAAATCCTCTAACTCTTCAACATCAACATCAATACCATAAGAACGCGAAAAAATATCTTGTGCTTCTTTGGCTGATTGAGGAATTGTGTTGTTATGATAGATATAAAATGTTATATGATGTCCTTGACTTTGTAAATATTTTACAAAACGTGAGATAGTCGTATGCCCGCCTCCGCCTGGTCCAACTGGTGGAGATACCCAAGCAATATTTAGAAATTCTTTATCTAACTTTTCTGGTTTGATATATGGATAATTGATATAGTCTGCAGTAGCTAGATCGACAAATTGTGGCATTTGTGGCATAGTATTCATATCAATTTTTGAAGGTACGCTTACTCCAACTTGGATGTTCTGTCCAGTTGAGGTCAACCGTTGATAAACTTTTCGACTAACAGCGCGCAAGCCTTCATTCTTATATGTCCTAAAGACTTTTCCGAAAATGTTCATATTTTCACCTATCTTTTTATAATTTTTTTCAATACACTCTTCATTTCCCTAAGAGGCTTGGTTAATTTCCATGAAAGTGAGTCTTCTATTTTTTTTATTACATTTGTAAGATAGTCAATTTCAGTGGTTTTACTAACAATCTCATTATTCAAAGATTTAATATCCTGATACAACTCCTGTTTCGTAGTATTCAAAATTGAAATTTCTTCTGCCTGCTCAGCTACTATCCGTTCAAAATCTGCTATTCTTTCCTCATCCCAAGCAACATCACCTTCCAATAAAGCTTTCTTAAAGGTGGATGACCAAGTAAATGCGAAAATACGAATAGCCGAAATACTTAGTGGAAACTCACTCAATGGTAATGTTCGAAAAGTTGCATTATTTGAATAACCTGTAAACCCTTGTATCCGTTCTATCATTTCCTCACGAATAGTTTGATATTCTGTAGGATTTGGAAGAGGGTTATCAAGTGGATACTTCTCAGGATGTTCAATATATTCTTTATCAGTCAAACTATGTGGCAAAGTATCTAAACCACCATAACGTGCAGGTTCATATTTTTCTGAATCCTTGATTAGAAGAACCGGTGTTTCAAATGCCAATGATGGCATAAAGCAATGCAACCTCGTCGTTACAACTGCATGGGCTGATTGGTAAAGAGCTAGTATGTACTCCGCCACTTTAAAACGTTCCTCATTTTCCAAAAATGGGTAATGGTATACCGATAATTCGATAACTTCACGTTTAGTTGATTCTCGCATTTTTTTAACGACATCTTTAGGAACATCTACAGCTAAAATGAAGTCTTGTTTCTTAATGTCCGGATCACGTTGCAAAGTTAAAGTGACACATCCAGAAAAATAGGTTTCTAATCCCTGTTGCTTGAAAAACTCTAGCGTTTGTTCATCACGCGCCCCAACAGGACCATTTTTTTTAAGAAATTCTAAACTTTCAGTCGTTTCAAATGCCTCTCTAACCGCATCATCCTTCACACTAACATGTATAGAAGTCAGAAGCGGTTTTAAAAGGTCACTATTCTTAGGTGGCCATCCCTTCGGATCTCTATTATACCAACCATTCATAATTAACTTTGTTGGTTGATTTGGTTCCCACTCCGCCAACTTATCCCTATCAACATACTCATCAATGCGTGGTAGGAAACGTCTAGCGGCGATGCTTTGAACTTCATCACCAATATTCTCTGTTGAATAATTTAATAGCGCGAACTTATATTCCATACTATCTCCTAAATTTCACTCCAAGTGCCTTGAGCATTAAATTGACCACTGCGAGCAACATTTGCTTCCACAATATTTATCTTAGGCGGATTTCCTTCCATTGTGATATCTTCATATCCAAGAAGTTCACGTGTATCACTCCAAAATGAAACATTTACAGAATATTCACCCTTGATAAATTGTGATGCTGGAATTCTGCACTCAGCTAGATATTCACCTTCTTCTTTATTCAGAAGAGCCATATCTGCTATACTTCCTATTCCTGCAACCAAATTATCCCCGTAATCTCTAAAAGAAGTTCCTATAGTAAAGGTTAAAGGCTTATTTACTTTATATTTCACCTCGACCAAAATATCATCCGTTAGATAAAAAGTATCGGTTGCTTTGCTCGAATTTTTGGTTCGAATTGATAAAACATCAATACTATTTTTCCGCTTTTCACCTTTTTCTACAGTTTCTCCTTCAACTTTCTTACTATCGGTTCGGTGCTCTACATTACGTAAGGTATATTTTCCTGCAACCATATTGGGATCGCCAATGATAGAAATTTCTCCCGAATCAATCATCATGGCCTTTGTACAAAAACGTTGCACAGATGCCATATCATGAGTGACCAAAATAACTGTTTTCTTTTGTTTTTTTAGACTGGCAAAATACTCAAAACATTTTCTCTGAAAAGCTTCATCCCCTACAGCCAAGACTTCATCAAGTACCAAGATGTCACCTTCTGCCTTAATAGCAATTGAAAAAGCCAAACGTACCTGCATACCACTCGAATAATTCTTTAGTTTCTGATCCATGAATTCTTCAAGTTCAGCAAACTCTACGATGTCATCATACATAGCGTCAATTTCTGACCGTGTAAAACCAAGAAGGGCTCCGTTCAAATAAATATTCTCTCTCCCTGTTAGCTCCGGATTGAAACCAACTCCTAGTTCTATGAAGGGAACAAGTGTACCATTTACGCTTACTTTTCCTTTTTCAGGAACATAGATTTGTGAAATAATTTTCAATAGTGTAGATTTCCCTGAACCATTTCTACCAACAATTCCAAAAAAATCCCCTTTTTCTACTTCAAAAGATATATCTTTCAGCACCTGCTGCTCTTTATAGCCTTTGATTCCTCTAAAATAGTTTACCAATGTCGTTCTCAAACTTTGAGTTGATTCGGTTGGTAGTTTAAAAGTCTTGCTTACTGACTCAACTTTCAATGCAATTTCTTTGTTTGACATTATAGAATCTCCGCAAATTTCTTAGAATTCTTTTTAAAGATTGTAAATCCAATAATGAATACTACAATAGATATGAGATATGGAATAGCTACCATCCATTTATTGTCATAAATATCCCATGAAATTGTCGCCCCATCAAAGACAATGTGATGTCGAAGATCTTGTACAACTTGAGCAATAGGATTCATCATCATAATCTTGGCTACCCCAGTATGCCCTCTTTGTATGATATAGGTGATGGAGTAAATAATTGGTGTCGAGTACATCCCAGCTTGCAAGACTACTTCCCAAATCGGTCCCATATCACGATATTTTACAAAAAAGCTAGACAAAATGAATGCCAGTCCAGTTGCCAAAGTAATTAACTCTACAAATGCTGGCAATAACATCAACACACCAAAATCAAGCTGTACACCATTGATAATGGCGAAAAGCATAACTACTGCAATATTTATTCCATAGTTGATTGCCGCACCAATAATTGATGAAATAACTATAATTTCTTTAGGAAAGCTAATTTTACGCAATAAGTCACCGCGCGCTGCAATGGAAAGCATCCCCATATTTGTAGCTTCTGTAAAAAAGTTCCAAGTCACCATTCCAAGTAATAAACTGACAGCATAATGGGGTGTTCCATCATCAAATTTTAAAAACCGCACAAAAACCAAATACATGATTGTAAACATCATAAATGGTTTTAAAATTGACCAGAGGTGTCCAATGATAGACCCTTGGTAGCGTAATTTAAAATCAGTTTTAACCATCTCTCTTAAGAGAATTTGGTTTTCTTTATTTAATAAATTCATAACTATTCCTTATAAGCAAATTTTGTCACAATTAGTGTTGTAAACACGAAGGTGTGAAAAGCCTTATTTTTTCTCAAGCCATACTTCTTCAAAGTCTGATAGCGTTCTAGCATAGGTTTATCCATGATGGTCACAAAAGCTTGGACTAACTCTCTATCGGCTGGTGATAAGGGCTTATCAAGCAAAAAGCTGGCTTGATTTTGACTATTTTTAATCAAGGCCCAATAAACCTTAAATAAGATATGGGGACGAATCCATTTTTTAAAGCGTTTAGAAAGGGTTCTGGCTCCCAAAACATTATCTGCATGCTGGCGATAGAGTTCTCCAGGCTTGTCAATAAAAACCAGTTTACCCAAAGCCGAAGCCAATAAGGCTAGGTACCAGTCATGCATCAAAATGTCTTCTGTTTCAGACCACAGCTCTGCTAGGGTATGGTTGATCATGGCAACACCACCAGTCACCGTATTCTCGGTCAATTCTTGCACCAACTCAGTATTGGCGTGGTGGGACTGGGAACGGATCATACTCTCGGTCATGACTTGCAAGTCTTGGTTGACGACGGTCAAATCCATATAGACCATGAGAGGCTGGTCAGTCGGATATAATCGAGCTTCCTGCAAACTTACTTCCAGCTTGTCAGGCAACCAGACATCATCCTGATCACTGAAAAAATAATAATCAGCCTTCTCATACTGAACCAGGCGATGAAAACTTTTTATCACTCCAAGATTGTTTTGTTCCTCAACATCTATCAGGCGGATACGACTGTCCTGTCTTGCAAAATCTTGAAGCAGGTCTTTCGTTTGGTCACTGGAACCATCATCTCGTATCAATAATGTCCAATCCGAAAAAGTCTGTTCTTGGATAGAGCGAATTTGCTCAGCCAAGAACTGTTGACCATTGTAGGTTGACATCAGTATGTTTACTTTCATTGTAAAAATAATTCCTCGTATTCTTGGACTATCTTTTCCCAAGTATAAGCAGTACTCATGTGTTCTTTGGCAATCTGTCCAAGTTTCTCTGCTTCTACTTGTGCATCAATCCTGTCAATCAGTTCAGACAGATTACCCTGTTCCTTAGACCAATAGCGGGCCCCATTCAAGGCTACTTTTTGATTAAAATCAACCCCTAGAACTAAATTTTCATTGGTTTGGGCCAGAGCTTCGAGTAGGCTGGGATTGGTGCCACCCACTTCATGGCCATGGATATAGGCCCGGCATTGATTGCGCAGATACTTAAGTAGATTAGTGTCATATACTGTTCCGACAAATTTAATCCGTTTATCCCGTGAAAAATCTGTTTCCTCTTCAAGCTTTTGGAAATAAGCAGAACCCTCATGATTGGCAACGATGACCAAATCACGCTCGGTCGAACTAGCCATGAATTCCATGATAGCTGTCAGATAATTATTTTCAGGAACAAAACGCCCGATAATCAAATAATAGCCCTTTTCAATCAAGTTCCATTGTCCAAAAAAATCTAAAACAGCTTGGCTATCTGACTGATAATCTGTCGGACTTAAATCCGTTCCGTAAGCAATAAATCGAGTATGGGTTCCTGGATAAGCTTCCTGGATATAATTTTCAATGCCTTCGTTATCGGCAATCAGCAAATCTGCATGTTTTGTCATGATTTTTTCAGCATACTTTAGGTAAGCTTGGACAGGTTTGGACCACTTGCTACGTTTCCATTCTAGACCGTCAGGATTGACAAATAAAGTCCCGCCCACAGAGTGAATCTTCTTAGCAAAGGGACCAATAAAGCCACCTATGGTATTTCCCAAAATATAGAAAATAGGAGCTTCCATATTTTGAGCTTTCACCAGTTCTAGCGCATAGGAAATGGCCATCATGTCATAGGCAATGACGCGAGCCGGGCCTAGTTTGGGAGGATTGATCGTGAAGCAATCGGCTCCCTTGTATTCTGAATGCTGATGGTGACTGCTGTCAGATAGACAGGCCACATGGTAGCGGATATTGGGGCTTACTTGGTTGGAAACCAGTTGCTCGACAAAGGTTTCAAAACCTCCGTACTGGGCAGGTAAACCACGGCTACCGATGATAAAAATGTGTTTCATATATCCTCTCCATCAAATTGCAGTTCTTTTCATTATACCATTATTTCATTTTTTTTCCTATAGACAACCTGACTTGGTGTGAGTTCTTCCTCAAACAAGTCATTGAGAAATTTTGAGTTAATGAGAAAAATTTGATATAATGTATACTGGTTTTTACCAAGAAATAACTAACTATTAGAATAATACAAATAAAAATGAAATTACTAAAGAAGCTTATATCTATTTCCTTGACACTTTGCCTGTGCATTCTATTCATTAACTATACCAATATCATCCAAAAAGAATTAGGTGTTTCCAAAAATAGTGGTAAGGTTCGTATTGAAGCAAATGAAACTCAGCAATACATTGATAGTATTCAATTGAACGGAAAATACATTTCTAGCGAATCCGTCGTTAAAAACGAATGGTATATTGTCACACAAAATGTAGTCGATACTTTTTATATATCGCAAACCAAGGATAATGTTATGGAGTTCGATTTATCAATTCCTGTAAAATCCATTAGCTTTGAATACAGGGTAGGTGAGAAGGATAAATATATTCGCATTTATGTAGATAATGAATTAGTCCGAACAATAAATACTTCCAAAGGTGATAAACATAAAAACTTGGTTTTCATTTCCCTACCTACCAAAATACAGTTTAGTAACCAAAATTTCCTCTGGTACTTACATCTGGTAATTCTGGCATGTGGACTATTCCTATTTATTACAAGGAATAGTCTGTGGAAAATTAGAAAATGGAAACTTTTATCTCTAATCCTCTTATTAGCAATTCAATATTTCATTATTGAATTCATTTATCCACTATTCTATCGGAATGAGCTCGTTTTGTTCAACTCTAGTTTTAATCAAAGCGAACTACAATCGCTACTGTTTTCACTCACCACTCTCATTTTCGCTAGTTTTCTAGGTTATCAGCAAGTTCACTTTACGCTTATCCGTTTTTCTAAGTTTATTACCAACATCCTGTCATTTACCTCACTCCCGCTACTTTCTCTATTTCTTATCGAAAATAGCTACAGTCAATTTTCCACACTTTCACAAGAAAATATCGTCTATAATGCATTGATTATTGGACTATTCTATATTTTATTATCGTTCATATTTAATTTGCGACTTGCTAGTATACTCATCCTTGTGAGTTCTATCTTGTTGGGAATTAGCAATCAAATGATGATTGAAAGTCGCGGAACCCCACTACTCTTTTATAATATTTTCCAATTAGAAGACGGCTTAAATATTGCATCTAGCGTAGCTATTACCTTTAATAATCGGATGCTACAAAGCATAGTATTCTGTTTTATCCTAATTACCTACTACAGCTGCCTGCCAAAATCCAATATACAAACACTTGTTCCATTCCCTAACACAAAAAAAGTCTATCACATGAGATGGACAAAGCGTTGCATTCATTTGTTGATAGGATACTTAGCCATTTTCACACTCATACCATTTATCAATCGAACAGTAGTCAATAAAGTTAGCATTGATTTAAATTATTGGAAAATGTATGTCACATACGGTGAATACGGTTTACCACTCTCGCTCGCTTCTTTCTACGAAGATAGTAAAATATCAAAACCAAAAGGTTATGCCACTTCAACACTAGGTAGCATTTTTAAAAAATATCCGACTGAAATTGTAAATCAAGAAGCCCAACCAAATATTATTTTCATCCAAAATGAATCACAAGCCGATTTTTCTAAGCTAAAGGGCATTAACCTACAGCCTAATCCATTAGCAAACCAACATGCTCTGAAGGACAATGCTATCCATGGTACTTTAAATGTATCTGTTTATGGAGGAGGTACTGCAAATACTGAATACGAGGTTCTAACAAGCAATCCCATTAGTTTGTTGTCATCCAATCTATTTCCATATCAACAGATTATCAATCAAGAACGCCCTTCTTTTGCAACCTATCTTCAAAATCAACAATATGATACTGTGGCTATGCACCCTCAATCCGGGAATAACTATAATCGTAAAACCGTATATCCACTTCTAGGTTTCAACAAGTCCTACTTCCTAGATTCAGAACCTGGTATAGACACTCTTTCAACTTTAACAACTGAAAGAAATTGGCCATCTGATCAATTTTTATTTAATAGCTTGAAAAAACTTTATTCTCAAAAAGGAAGTAACCCTCTCTTTAGCTTCGTTGTAACAATGCAAGGACACGGTGGTTATTTAACTAACGAAAGCTCTTACACTAGGGAAGTTAGTATCAATGGTTCTACATCAGATTATTTAGCTGAAACCGAATTCCTAACAAGCATGAAACATACCGACGAAGCTTTCGCGGACCTCATTTCTTTTTTCAGTACATATAAAGAACCAACTGTCATTATTATGTATGGTGATCATCAGCCAACTTTAAGTCAAGAGTTCTACACTCAATTTATGGATACAAATAGTCCATCCGCCAAATATACAACTCCATTTGTTATTTGGGCAAACTTCGATATCCCTAAAAAGGAAAATACAACTATCAGTCCTAACTATTTAGTCCCTTATTTAATGTCCATACTAGCTGAATCTAAGTATCCATTACCTCGGACAGGCTACCACCAGTTTTTGGATGAAGCACAAAAGTCAATACCTATCCTAACAAGCTGGGGTAATCTAGACACCACTGGAAAAACTATTGATAATATTGAGGAATTACCTATTTACCAAATCTACCTCCAATTAGAATATAATAATGCTATTGATAAACAGATAAAACTAGAATTTTTTGAATAACAGAAAGAACTCTTGCTACCTCGTAGCAAGAGTTCTTTCTATAATAAAAACTAAGAATCCAATTTATTTAGTGCATAGCGTTCAATAACTGATTTTATTTTGTCACTATACTGTGGATCAGTAGCATATCCAGACTTTTGTAGAGCATTTGCTGCATCTACATAATTAGTCGCTGTTCGAAATTCCTGATAATTTTTTGTTCTCCACGGAGTTGACGTGAAGAAATTACCATAATCCGTCACACTATCAGCTACTGATTTATAGGATTTAAAACTTGCTTTTTCGGTTACAGAAGTACCATTTCGTACTTCTCGTGTTTCAACCTCAAAAATTTCGCCTTGCCAGTTTTGTCCAACCTTTATTCCAAATAAATTATTGGCTTCTTTTGCTAGTTTCGAGGTTCCCCAAGCACTTTCTAAAATAGCTTGCGCTAAAATAATACTTGGTACAATACCTGTCTTCTTAGATACTGAAACAACAGCTGGTTTCAACGCTTCTACGAACGACTTCTGAACATCATTCATTTGAGCCGCAATAGCTTTGGTAGAAACCAGTCGGCTCGTTTCTTCATTAGAATTTGCCTTTTGGAATGATTGTTCAGAGTTAATTACTTTCCCCCAACAGAACCATACCAATCCATAATTCCTTGCGTCAAAGCCTTAGCAAGTTTAACATGGTACTTATCTTCCTTAATGACAGCCAGTTCAGATGGATTATCCATAAAGCCGAGTTCAACTAAAATAGCAGGTATAGCAGTTTCACGCAATACAGCGAAAGTTTCACGTCTGACACCTCTGTCTACTGCTCCAGTTTCCTTAATAAGACTTGATTGAACTCTATTCGCTAAAATTTCACTCTCCGCAAGTCGAGTAGAATCATTATGTTTTTCCTGGTTAATTTTTGGTTGGTACTCAGGATCATACTGATACCAGTAGGTCTCAATTCCTTTTACTGTCGATTGTACACCAATACCCGTCGCATTAAAGTGGATACTCACAAACAAGTCGGCATTGCTTTCATTGGCCATACGAGAACGTTCCGTTCGGAAATCAACATCTGTATCGCCTGTACGAGTCATCAATACATTTATACCACGTGCTAAAAGGTTATCACGTAATTTATTTGAAACAGACATAGCTAAATTCTTCTCATGGATTCCCCCATAAGAAGCACCTGAATCCCTACCACCATGACCTGGGTCAATATAAACTGTATAGGAACGTGTTGATGGAACATCTACTATCGTAGAGCCGATTAAATCTTTATTATTTGCATATCGATAATACACTTCTATGTGGTACGTACCTATATCGTTTCTATGTAGTCCTTTGGCTACCTCTACATGGTATGTTCCATCACTTTTACGATTTGCACTATAAGATTTCAAATCATCTTGATTATTCTTTTCTGACCAAACTGCTACCTCTACATCTTTGATAGGCTCCGCACCAACAATATTAGAAACAGATATAGAAAATGTTCCCTTTGTTGCATCAACTAATTCAGCTGAAATTGTCCCCTTAGCTGATGATTGTGGTAGATTAGTGGTCGTTTGAGCAACATAGGTCATACTGCCATCCGTACCGCGATAATACAAGTGAATATGGTACTTACCTGTGCCATACTTATGCTTACTCTTTGGAACAGTAACTTTATAACTTCCGTCTGATTGACGATCTGCAGTATGGTAAATGATGTCATCTTGTCCATTGCTTTCCGTCCAAGTAGGAACCAAGACCTTGCTCA
>NZ_JAVIHI010000038.1:0-20226 GCF_036680365.1 Streptococcus sp. SS-4456
TCCAAAAGAAAACAATTTCCTTATTTTGACTATTGAACTCAACATATTTTTCATCAAATACCTTGATAGACTTGACAAATGGTAGAAAAAATAACCGTCTATAACTTTGGTAGGTTAACGGTTATTTAATACGAATAATCTGCCACCGTCTTAAACGGTTCTGCAAAAGGTAGTTGTTTCCAGCAACTACCTTTTTCTATGTTTATTATACATCGGTAGGTCTATCAAGTCAAGTTGGACATTTATCTTTTGCC
This sequence comes from Streptococcus sp. SS-4456, assembly GCF_036680365.1. Lineage (NCBI taxonomy): Bacteria > Bacillati > Bacillota > Bacilli > Lactobacillales > Streptococcaceae > Streptococcus > Streptococcus sp. SS-4456. The sequence goes on from NZ_JAVIHI010000038.1 coordinate 255, forward strand.
TAAATATGCTATAATAATGATTATTACTTACAAAAAATGTAGGAGATTTCTATGCTTAATATTTTTGTATTAGAAGATGATTTTTTTCAGCAGAGCAGGCTAAGTGTTTAAAGGTGTGAACATTGTGAAAACAATTGAATAGGCTATAAATGACATTGGAAAGGAGAGAGAATATGAAAATAATAAAATCCATCGGTTTAGCAGTGGGTACCTTGCTACTCACCTTACTCATTCAACTTCCGGCTTATGTGGGAATAACAGCCTTTCAAGAGAGTGTGCTTTTAAAACTTGCAGTCATGATAGGGCTTGGTCTTGCAATATTGGCACTACTTTCTGTTATCAGACGAGGAATGGGGAAGAATCAAGTCTTTTCAAGAGAGAAGCTGAATATTTTTAAAATAGTCGGTATGACAGCGTTGGTATTTACTGGACAAACTTGCCTGAACCTCCTTTGGCAATATTTAGGGCTTAGCACTAGTGATTCTAACGCCTTAGATATAGTCAATCAGTTAAATTCGGAAAATTTTTGGGTGATGGCTCTCTCAGTTGTCTTGTTTGCACCCGTTTTAGAAGAATTTCTTTACAGAGGGATTTTGTTAGAAAAGACAGCCCAGTATTTTCCTAAGTATCCTCAAATGGTCATCGTATTTTCTGCCCTTCTATTTGCCTATTGTCATACTTGGAGCTTTTCAGTGGCATTTTTAGGACACTTTATCACAGGGGCTTATCTGGGCTGTCTGTATATGTGCAATAGACGAATGACGGATACTATCCTTGCACATAGCTTCTACAATGCCTCCATTTTATTCCTCCAAATTTTATTTGGCTTGGTGCAGATTGGTGGATAAAAATTGACAGTAGACATTTTGGGGAAATGCCTATATACTAAGAGGAGGTTGGCAATTTTATAATTGCTAACTATCAAGTGCAGAGGTGAGCAGGAATATGAGAAAATTTTTTCAAGACCTTAATCAAGAATATCTGGAAACCAGAAGTTCAGTTGGAGAAGATAGGCTGGAATGGTTGATTCAGAGAAAGATGACCTGGGGTATGCGGTGGGGCTTGGTACTCGTGTTCATGTTTGTCGTGCAGCCTATAACCTATAACTCCTTCTTTCTCTTGGCTTGTTTTTATCTAGGTTCTTTTTTGGGTTTGGTATATATCCTAGGGCAAGTGTTTTTTGCAACCAAATCTATTTTTCGCAGTGTGAGAAAAAAATAATCGCTCAGCTTATTAGGCTGGGCGATTAGTCTTTTCTACGAATAATTCTTGGGCGATGGCTGTAGGGATAGCCAGTTCTTTGTCCTTGTATTGGATGGTGATGGTCTGGGCAAACTGGTCGAAGGCTGTCACAAGTAGTTGATCGCCGACAGTTAACTCATGTTGTTCCAGGTATTGGAGAAGCTGGTAGAAGTCATGGATACGAACCAGTTGGTAGCTGCCGGTTTCGGTCAGTTGGGACAGCCGGATCTGGTAGCGTTCTACAAGCAACTGGTTTTCTTTAGGAATACTGCCACCGTGTGGGCAGGTTTGGGGATAGCCCAGCAGTTTGTCCAGTTGATTGATAAAATGGTCTGAAACGGTGTGTTCTAAAATTTCAGCTTCTTCGTGGACTTGCTCAGGGGAATAGCCCAGCTGTTCAACTAAAAAGACTTCTATCAGGCGGTGCTTGCGGTAGAGGTTGGCTACCATTTCCAAGGCGACTTGGCTGAGGAGGTAACCTGCTGCTTTATCTTTTTCAATCAACTCTTCCGTGACCATTTTTTTCAGCATTTCGGAAACGGCTGGGGCGGAAAAATTCATCTTTTCAGCAATCTGCTTATTGGTGATTTTTTGTTCTGTCTGCCCTAGTTCGTAAATGACTTTCAGGTAATCTTCTTTGTTTGGTGTCATAGTCTCTCACTTTCTAGTAAGAATAGTATACCAAAATTTTATAAAAATCATTGACAGAAAGAATTTTTTAATATATATTAAAACTAAAATTAAGCATACCTAACAAAATACAAAGGAGAACCTATCATGAAAAAACTAATTCTTAGTTTGGCTCTGCTATTGTCCCTTATCGGGCTAGGAGCCTGTCGTTCAACGCAAAGCTCAGAGGCTTCTGGCAAGCCACGAGTGGCAGTCACGACCTCTTTCCTCAGTGATATGGTCTATCAGCTGGCAGGAGATGAGGTGGAGCGGGATCTATTGATTCCAGCTGGGGAAGACCCTCATTTGTACGTAGCCAAATCTAGTGATTTATCAAAATTACAAAAGGCTGACCTTGTTCTCTACCACGGTTTGCACTTTGAAGGCAAGATGGTGGAAGCCTTGGAAAAGACGGGAGTGGCAGTGTCTAAGAACTTTGCCCAGTCGGACTTGACTACCATGGATGAGGATGGCCAGCAGATTGTAGACCCTCACTTCTGGTTTTCCATTCCCCTCTATCAATCAGCGGTAGCGGTAGCTTCAGAGGAGTTGCAAAAGCTGCTTCCGGAAAAAGCAGAGCTGATTCAGAAAAATACGGAAAATTACTTGGCTCAGTTGGATGACTTACATACTTGGATCGAAAAAGAGTTGAGCGTCTTGCCTGCTGAGAGCCGTTACCTTGTTACCCCACATGATGCCTTTAACTACTTCGCAGCCAGCTATGACTTTACCCTCTATGCACCGCAGGGCATTAGTACCGAGTCAGAAGTTGCCAACAGCGATATGATTGAAACGGTCACTATGATTTTAGAACATGGTATCAAGGCTATCTTCACCGAGTCAACAACCAGTCCAGAACGCATGGAAAAATTGCAGGAAGCTGTCAAGGCCAAGGGTGGTCAGGTGGCTGTTGTAACGGGTGAAGGCAAGGAGTTATTCTCAGATTCCCTAGCACCAGAAGGGGAAGAAGGGGCGACATTTATCGATATGTATAAGCACAATGTCCAGTTAATTGTGGAGCATTTGCAGTAAGAAAGGTTGGAAGAATGGAAGAAATACTGAGAGTTGAAGACTTGTCCTTGCACTATGGTGCAGGACAGGTCAAGGCTCTAGATCAGGTCAGTTTTCAGCTGCCCAAGGGTTGTCGTGCAGCCTTGGTTGGACCAAATGGTGCAGGGAAATCGAGCTTGTTTAAGGCGATTTTGGGTCTGGAGAAGGGGGTAAGTGGCAAGGTTTCACTACTGGGTCAGTCAGAGAAATTGGACCAAGTTATTCAAAAAAATGTTGCCTATATTCCCCAAACCAGCCAGGTCAACTGGCAGTTTCCTGCAAGGGTTCTGGATATTGTCCTGATGGGGCGGTTTGCCCATACCAGTGGTTTCTTCCGTCGACCAAGTTCCTTAGATAAGGAAAAGGCAGAGCAGGCTCTGGAAGAGCTGAAAATCAGTGATTTACGCAATCGGCAGATTGATCAGCTATCGGGAGGTCAGCGGCAACGAGTCTTTCTAGCTAGGGCCTTGGCTCAGGAAGCTGAAATCTACATGATGGATGAGCCCTTGGCAGGAATTGATCAGGTGACAGAGCAAGTCATCATGGACTGTTTGAAGAAGTTCCAGCAAGAAGGCAAGACCTCCCTGGTTATCCACCATGACCTTTTGACCTTGGAAAAGTATTTTGACTATGTCCTCTGGCTCAATGGTCGCTTGGTGGCAGAGGGCCCTATAGATCAAGTGGATTTGCTGCAAGCCTATCAAGCTGCCTTTGGTCAGGAACCACCCTTGTTTCTAAAGGAGGGGCTTGGTCATGTTTGATCTCTTGCAGGACTATTCTTTTTGGACGGTAGCTCTGGGAACCCTTGTTTTAGCCTTGGCGGCTAGTCAAATCGGGACCATTAGCGTCTTGACCAGACAGAGTTTAATCGGAGATAGCTTGGGGCATGCGGCCTATCCAGGTATCATCTTGCCCTATATGGTCTTTCAATCACGCCAGCCCCTGCTCCTCTTGATTGGAGCGGTGGCTTCGGGTTACCTGTCCTATGGTCTGGTCAGCTGGCTCTGTCGAGGAGGGCGGACCAGTCGGGTCAATGCCTTGGCACTGGTTTCGGCGGCTTTTTTTGGACTGGGATTGGTTCTCAAGCAGTATGTTCAGGGCAATGAGGCTTTTCAAGGAGCTGCCCAGGCAGGCTTGGAAAACTATGTCTTTGGTCAGGCTGCCTTTATGCAGCTGGATGATGTTGTATTGATTTGCCTAGTAGCCTTGCTAGCCTTGTTCCTATTTGGCTGGCACTACCAGTCACTTAAGCTTTATCTGTTTGACAGACAATTTGCCAAGCTAGTGGGGATTTCTGTGGAAAAGATTGACCGTATGACCCTGTTTCTGATGATGAGTTTGATTGCGGGTGGCTTGAAGGTGGTTGGGGCTATCCTGATGAGTAGTTTCTTGATAGCACCGGCTGTCTTTGGCTTGCTTCTAGGAAAGTCCTATGGCCAGACCTTGGCATTAGCAGCAGGAATTGCTGGATTTTCAGCCCTTCTTGGAAGCTATGTGAGTTCGGTGGTGACAGGTTTATCGACTGGGCCGGCTATTATTGTTTGCTTGAGTTTGTCCTCTTTAGTGGCTTTTGCTTATGTGACCTATATCAGAAAGGAGAATGCAGGTGCTTGAGGTCTTATTGATTTTACTGGCTGTTGGTTCTTCTTGTGGCTTGATTGGGTCTGTCTTGGTTGTGCGCAATCAGGCCATGCTGGCAGATGCCTTGTCCCACTCGGTTCTCTTGGGGATAGTACTGGGCTTCTTTGTCAGTCACAGCCTAGATTCCCCCCTGCTCTTGTTTGGGGCGGCGTTTTTTGGTCTACTGACAGTTCTAGCGATTGAGGGGCTACACACTCGCAAGTTGGCTCAGGATGCGGCGACGGGCTTGCTCTTTACCTTTTTCTTTGCCCTAGCTGTTATTCTCATCTCCCTGTTTGCTCGCAATGTCCATCTGGACTTGGATATGGTCCTGATGGGCGAGGTGCTCTTTGCCCCTCTTAACAGGCTGGACCTATTTGGCCTGTCGCTACCCTTGGCCTTGGTCAAGTCCGTCGGGCTCCTATTGGTCCTATCGGTCTTCTTTTCCTTGAATTTTCAAGCTCTGACCCTCTATCTCTTGGATAAGGAGCAGGCTAAACTCCAAGGGATTGCCACCAAAAGACTGGAGCTAGGGTTGATTTTTCTGGTTTCCTTGACAACGGTCTTGTCCTTTGAAGCGGTCGGCTCTATGGCGGTCATTGTTTTCTTAGTGGCACCCAGCATGGCGGCCTTACCTTGGTCGAAGCATTTCTTTCAGTTTTTAGTTTTTGGGCAATGTTGCGCCATTCTGATGATTGTTCTAGGTTTTGGTCTTGCCAGCTGGCTTGACCTGACCATGTCTGGAACCTGTTCGGTCATGGGGCTTCTGACAGTCTGCGTCAGCTTTTTCCTAAAAAATGCCCTAAAAACCTAGTTTGGCAAATGAAATTGTCAGACTTTTTTGTTATTATAGTAAGTAATCACACAAGCAAAGGAGAAAATAATGACACGTTTACAAGATGATTTTTACGAATATGTCAATGGCGAATGGGCGAAAACAGCCGTCATTCCAGACGATAAGCCAAGAACTGGAGGTTTTTCAGACCTGGCGGATGATATTGAAAAACTTATGATTGACACGACAAACGCATGGTTGGCGGGAGAAAATGTCCCAGAAGATAGCGTTTTGCAAAACTTTGTAGCCTTCCACAAGCAAGTGGCTGACTATGAAACCCGTGACCGTTTGGGTGCAGAACCAGCACAAGCCTTGATTGCAGAGTACAAGGCTCTCAACTCTTTCGAAGAATTCACCAGCAAGTTGGCAGAATACGAGTTGGCAGGCAAGCCAAACCTCATGCCTTTCGGTGTGGCACCTGACTTTATGGACGCGACCACCAATGTCCTCTGGGCAGATTCTCTAGGTATTATCCTGCCAGATACGACCTACTATGAGGAAGGGCATGAAAAAGGAGCAGAGTTGCTCAAAATGTGGAGAGAGAGCCAAGAAGCCCTCTTACCTAAGTTTGGTTTCAGTGATGAGGAAATCAAGGACCTCTTGGACAAACGTTTGGAACTGGATGCCACGATTGCCAAGTATGTATTGTCAAATGAAGAAGGTTCGGAGTATGCCAAACTCTATCATCCTTATGAGTGGGCAGATTTTACTGCCTTGGCACCAGAGTTGCCTTTGGATGATTTCTTTACAGCGATTTTAGGTCAAACACCAGACAAGATTATCGTGCCTGAGGAACGTTTCTGGCAGGCTGGCAAGGACATTTACAGTGCGGCAAACTGGGAACTTTTGAAGGCGACCTTGATTTTGAAAGCGGCAGGAGCTTATACAGCCTTTCTGTCGGATGAAATTCGTATTCTAGCAGGAGCCTATAGCCGTGCCCTTTCTGGTACACCGCAGGCTCAAAACCAAGAAAAAGCAGCCTACAATCTGGCACAAGGTTACTTTAACCAAGCACTCGGTCTTTGGTATGCTGGAGAAAAATTCTCACCAGAAGCCAAGGCCGATGTGGAAGCAAAGGTTGCCAAGATGATTGAGGTCTACAAATCTCGTTTGGAAACGGCAGACTGGTTGGCTCAGGAAACGCGTGACAAAGCCATTGTCAAACTCAATGTTATCAAGCCTTACATTGGTTACCCAGATGCCTTGCCAGAGCGTTATTATAAGAAGATTGTTGACCCAAGTAAGTCCTTGGTGGAAAATGCTATCGAACTAAACAAGATTGACATCGCTCATGGTTGGAGCAAGTGGAACAAGCCTGTGGACATTAAGGAGTGGGGCATGCCGGCTCACATGGTCAACGCCTACTACAATCCACAGAAGAACTTGATTGTCTTCCCAGCTGCCATTTTGCAGGCGCCATTCTACTCGCTGGAGCAGTCTTCATCAGCTAACTACGGCGGTATCGGTGCCGTCATTGCCCACGAGATTTCCCATGCCTTTGACTCAAACGGTGCTTCCTTTGATGAGCATGGTAGCTTGAATAACTGGTGGACAGAGGAAGATTATGCAGCCTTTGAAGCTCGTACTCAGCAGGTTATTGACCAGTTTGAGGGTCAGGATTCATACGGTGCCAAAATCAATGGTAAATTGACCGTGTCAGAAAACATTGCCGACCTTGGTGGGATTGCAGCAGCTCTTGAAGCAGCCAAGTCAGAAGACGACTTCTCCGCAGAAGAGTTCTTCACCAACTTTGCTCGCATCTGGCGAATGAAGGCCCGTCCTGAGTTCATGCAGATGTTGGCTAGTGTGGATGTTCATGCACCAGGTCACCTACGCACCAACATCCAGTTGCCAAACTTTGATGAATTCCATGAAACCTTTGGCGTTCAAGAAGGTGATGGCATGTGGCGTGCAAAAGAAGATCGTGTGATTATTTGGTAAAAATGGGAAAACAGCTAGTGAAAACTGGCTGTTTTTGTCTTTCCCAATTCCCCCAAAACGTGATATAATAAGAAAATAATCAATTTTATTGGAGAAATGACATGAGCTTCTACAATCACAAGGAAATCGAGCCCAAATGGCAGGAATTTTGGGCAAAAAATCATACTTTTAAGACGGGAACAGATGCGGATAAGCCAAATTTTTATGCCCTAGATATGTTCCCTTATCCGTCTGGTGCAGGCTTACACGTTGGTCACCCTGAGGGCTATACTGCGACCGACATTCTCAGCCGTTACAAGCGTGCTCAGGGCTACAACGTTCTTCACCCAATGGGGTGGGATGCCTTTGGTCTGCCAGCTGAGCAGTACGCTATGGACACGGGTAATGACCCAGCTGACTTTACAGCGGAAAATATTGCCAACTTCAAGCGTCAGATTAACGCCCTTGGCTTTTCTTACGACTGGGACCGTGAGGTCAATACGACAGACCCTAACTACTACAAGTGGACTCAGTGGATTTTCACCAAGTTGTATGAAAAAGGCCTGGCCTACGAGGCAGAAGTGCCTGTAAACTGGGTAGAAGAATTGGGAACAGCTATCGCCAACGAAGAAGTCCTTCCTGACGGAACGTCTGAACGTGGTGGCTACCCTGTTGTCCGTAAGCCAATGCGTCAATGGATGTTGAAAATCACAGCCTATGCAGAGCGGTTGCTTAATGACTTGGAAGAAGTTGACTGGCCAGAGTCTATCAAGGACATGCAACGCAACTGGATCGGCAAGTCAACGGGTGCCAATGTGACCTTCAAAATCAAGGACACAGACAAGGACTTCACAGTCTTTACTACCCGTCCGGATACCCTTTTTGGTGCCACCTACGCAGTTCTTGCTCCTGAGCATGACTTGGTAGATAGCATTACATCGCCTGAGCAGGCAGAAGCGGTAGCAGAGTACAAACGCCAAGCCTCTCTCAAATCTGACCTAGCTCGTACAGACCTTGCCAAAGACAAGACAGGTGTTTGGACAGGTGCCTATGCTATCAACCCTGTTAACAACAAGGAAATTCCAATCTGGATTGCTGATTATGTCCTTGCAAGCTACGGAACAGGTGCTATTATGGCCGTTCCTGCCCACGATGAGCGTGACTGGGAATTTGCTAAACAATTTGGTTTGGATATCATTCCAGTTTTGGAAGGTGGCAATGTAGAAGAAGCACCTTACACAGAAGATGGTGCCCACATCAACTCAGACTTCCTAGATGGTCTCAAAAAGGAAGAAGCTATTGCCAAAATGGTAGCTTGGTTGGAAGAAAATGGTCTTGGTCAGGAGAAAATTTCTTACCGCCTCCGTGACTGGCTCTTCAGCCGTCAGCGTTATTGGGGTGAGCCGATTCCAATCATCCACTGGGAAGACGGCACTTCCACAGCCGTACCAGAAAATGAGTTACCTCTGGTATTGCCAAAAACTTCAGACATCAAGCCGTCAGGTACGGGCGAGTCACCCCTTGCTAACTTGACAGACTGGTTAGAAGTGGTGCGTGAAGACGGCGTCAAAGGTCGCCGTGAGACCAACACCATGCCACAATGGGCGGGCTCTAGCTGGTACTACCTCCGTTATATCGACCCACACAATGATGAGAAATTGGCAGACGAGGAGCTTCTCAAAGCTTGGTTGCCAGTGGACATCTACATCGGTGGTGCCGAGCACGCGGTCCTTCATTTGCTTTATGCTCGATTCTGGCACAAGTTCCTCTATGACCTTGGCGTTGTGCCGACCAAAGAGCCATTCCAAAAACTCTTTAACCAGGGCATGATTTTGGGAACTAGCTACCGCGACAGCCGTGGTGCCCTTGTAGCGACCGATAAAGTTGAAAAACGCGACGGTTCCTTCTTCCACATCGAGACTGGTGAGGAGTTGGAGCAGGCACCTGCTAAGATGTCTAAGTCTCTTAAAAACGTGGTTAACCCAGATGATGTGGTCGAGCAATTCGGTGCGGACACCCTCCGTGTTTATGAAATGTTCATGGGCCCACTTGATGCGTCAATCGCTTGGTCGGAAGAAGGTCTCGAAGGCAGCCGTAAGTTTCTTGACCGTGTCTATCGCCTCTTGACGACTAAGGAGATTGTGGCGGAAAATAGCGGAGCTTTGGATAAGGTCTACAATGAAACCGTGAAGACGGTGACAGAGCATATCGAAGACCTGAAATTCAATACGGCTATCGCCCAGCTCATGATTTTTGTCAACGCAGCCAACAAGGAAGACAAACTCTATGTCGAATACGCCAAAGGCTTTGTCCAATTGATTGCTCCATTTGCACCACACTTGGCAGAAGAACTCTGGCAGGGTCTAGCAAATACAGGCCAGTCAATCAGCTATGTCGCATGGCCAACATATGACGAAAGCAAGCTGGTAGAAAGCGAAGTGGAAATCGTTGTCCAAATCAAAGGCAAGGTAAAAGCTCGCTTGACCGTAGCCAAAGACCTGTCACCAGCTGAACTTGAAAAAGTTGCCCTTGCAGACGAAAAAGTCCAAGCTGAAATCGCTGGGCAAACAGTGGTGAAGGTGATTACGGTTGTAAATAAATTGGTGAATATCGTTACCAAGTAAGGAACTCCCTACAGGATAGGTTATGAAAAAACATTCGACTAATTACTATAATGCCTTTCTTGCTGTGGCGGAGGATTGTCCAGTAGAGATAGGTCAAGAACCTCCTTTAAAGGAGCCGAAATCAGCTGTTCGTATCCAATACGACCGCCTCAAAGACAGCCCCTATCAATGTACTTCTGACCAAGTGATTTACGAGTCCAATGGAGCTCGCAGGGGTATCTCTGAGGAAGAATTTTTCTCCAAAGGTCAAGCTTGCATGCGTAGCTCGGCTCTCAGCAAGCGATATGGCTGGGGAATTCACTTTGACAGTGAAGGGAAACTAGCTCTCTATCCCAGAGAGTCTCAGGAATACCAAGCTTTCGAGAAGGATGAATCCTTGAAGCAGATTCGAGGGATGCGTTCGAGCCGAAAGAGTAGTTAGTGAGGTTAGTAAGGTAGGCGATTGTGGCTAACTGGATGAAGAACATTACGAAATATAGTCGAATGAATTAGCTTTCAGACAAGGAACTGAGGTGCAGGTTGCTTGCACAGCCTAGTGGCTGTGCTAGGTTGGAGATATAACTTGCAAAGCAAGTCACTTCCGCAGAGTACGGCAAGCCGAAAGTGACGATGTATCAAAGTTAATTCAAATGACTATAATGCATATAAGAAAACGACTTCCGTGTTGGAGGTCGTTTTTGCTTGTCTTGAGGGGAGTTTCCTTTATATTACGGAAAAAGACAGGAAGTGTATGCGTTTACAAAATATAGAAACAGGAATATAATAAGAATATATGAATAAACAAAGGAGAGCAGGTCGTGAAATCAATCAAATTAGTCACACTTGGTGGCGGGTCGAGCTATACTCCTGAGCTAGTTGAAGGGATGATTTTGCGGCATCAGCAACTACCCATTCGGGAATGGTGGTTTGTAGATGTTGAAGCCGGGGCTGAGAAGCAGAAAATAGTTGTTGATTTGGCACGTCGAATGGTTAGAAAGGCTGGATTAGACTGGAAAATAGAGGAGACACTGGATCGAAGGGCTGCTTTGAAGGGAGCAGACTTTGTGACATCTCAGTTCCGAGTTGGTCAGTTACAGGCACGCTATATCGATGAGACAATTCCTCTGAGTCATGGTCTACTTGGACAGGAAACCAATGGGGCAGGTGGCATCTTTAAGGCATTTCGGACTATAGAGGCCTACAAGGGTATCATTGCAGACATGAAAGAGCTGTGTCCAGATGCTTGGTTGATTAATTTTACCAATCCTGCAGGCATAGTAACGGAAGCGATTGTTAATGAACTGCAGTGGAACAGGGTGATTGGCTTATGCAACATTCCGATTGGTCAGAAAAAGACGGCAGCTCAGATTTTGAATCTGCCTGAGGAATCGATTAAAACCAATCATGTTGGATTAAACCATTTCCATTTTCATGAAGTTTGGGATCAGGCTGGCCAGAATCGTACTGGTGAAGTCATGGAAGCTTTATACGGTGACTCAAGAGGGAATCAGGAGGTTGTTAAAAATATTACCAATTTAGATTTTTCATTCCCCTTCTTGCAGTCGATTGGTCTGTTGCCCTGTGATTACCACCGTTACTACTTTTTAGAAAAGGAGATGTTGGCAGATGCCTTAGACCAGTATCGTCAAGGGAAGGTGCGGGCTCAGGTTGTTCAAGAGGTCGAAGAAGAGTTGTTTGAGCTCTACAGGGATTCAAATTTGGACCATAAGCCTAAGCAACTGGAGCAACGCGGTGGTGCTTATTATAGCGATGTTGCCTGTCAACTCATTTGTGCTATATACAACGACAGCAAGGAAATTATGACGGTTTCGACGGTTAATAGAGGAGTGATTTCTTATCTGCCAGAGGACTGCGTAGTCGAAGTCTCGTCTGTCATTACTGCCCAGGGTGCGCTTCCTTTGGTATGTCCCAAAACACCGATGGTGGTCAGGGGTTACTTGCAGCAAATGCAGCAAATGGAGTTGGCAACTGTTGGGGCTGCAATGACAGGAGACTACGCTTTGGCTTTACAGGCTTTTGCTCTCAATCCTCTGATTCCGAATGGAGAATTGGCAGAGCGTGTCTTACAAGAATTACTAGTGGCACATGAGGCGTACTTGCCACAATTTAAGTGTGTCATCGATCAGATAAAGAAGAAAGGAATTGGTTATGACAGAGGATAAGGTAGTTTATCAGTTTCCAGAAGGTTTTTTGTGGGGGACTTCTACATCGGGTCCGCAGAGTGAAGGAACTGAGCTGGGCGATGGAAAAGGACAGAATAATTGGGACTACTGGTACAGCATTGAGCCAGAACGTTTCCATGGGAAAGTAGGTCCAGAGAGGACTTCCACTTTCTATAAGAATTTCAAAAAGGATATCGAGTTATTGGTTGAAACTGGACACACAGTATTTAGGACATCGATTCAGTGGTCGCGGTTATTTCCAAAGGGTGTTGGAGAGGTTAATCAGGAGGCTGTGACTTTTTATCGTTCTGTATTTTCTTTGATAAAAGAAAAAGGGATTCAGCTGTTTGTTAATCTCTATCATTTTGATCTTCCCTATGCTTTACAGGAGCAAGGAGGCTGGGAGAACAAGGACATTGTTTGGGCATATGAAGCCTATGCTCGTACTTGTTTTGAATTGTTTGACGACCTAGTAGATCGTTGGATTACCTTTAATGAGCCGATTGTTCCAGTTGAGTGTGGCTATCTAGGAGATTATCATTATCCTTGTAAGGTAGATGCCAAGGCGGCGGTTGCTGTTGCCTACCATACTCAGTTGGCCAGTTCCTTGGCAGTAAAAGCTTGTCATGAAGTGAATCCGGAGAAGAAAATTGCAATTGTCCTGAATCTGACACCGGCCTATCCTCGAAGTGAGCATCCTGATGATGTCAAGGCGGCTAAAATAGCTGAGCTCTTCCAAACCAAGAGCTTCTTAGATCCTTCTGTATTGGGAGAATACCCGAGGGACTTGGTTGACTTGATTGAGGAATACGGATTGAGTCCTGAAACCAGCGAGGAAGAGCTGGCGATTATTAGGGAAAATCGGGTAGATTTTTTAGGTGTCAACTATTACCAACCCCTTCGTGTACAGGCGCCGAATAAGGTCTGGAAAGAGGGAGAGGTATTGACTCCAGAGCACTTCTTCGCACCTTACGATATGCCAGGGAAAAAAATCAATCCGCATCGAGGCTGGGAAATCTATGAAAAAGGAATCTACGATATCGCAATCAATATTCGGGACCAATACAACAATATTGAGTGGTTAGTCACTGAAAATGGTATGGGAGTAGAGGGTGAAGCGGCTTTCCGGCAAGATGAGGTCATTCAGGATGATTATCGGATTGAATTTATCGAAGATCACTTGATAGAATTACATCGGGCTATTGAGGAAGGGGCTAACTGTAAAGGTTATATGTTATGGACCTTTATTGATTGTTGGTCTTGGCTCAATGCCTATAAAAATCGTTATGGGCTGGTCGAGTTGGATTTGGAGACTCAGCAGCGTAGGATTAAAAAATCGGGAAGTTGGTTTAAGGCACTGAGTGATGCCAATGGATTTAGTCGTTAGGAGGAGCAATGGTTCAATTTGGTTTTTCAATCTATCCAGAAAACTATTCATTGGAAGAGTCTAAGGCCTATATAGACTTGCTGGGGCGTTATGGAGCACGGCGAATGTTTATGAGCCTCTTGCAACTTGGAGGAGATACCCAAGAAGCCTTGCAACTCTATCGGGACTTGATTGCCTATGCTCGTCAGTTGGGGATAGTCGTGATTGCGGATCTTAGTCCGGGTTTTATAGAGGCACAGGGCTGGCAGAAATCACTTATTGAAGAAGCCCATGATTTAGGGCTGACAGGGATTCGTCTGGACGAGGCCTTGCCTTTGGAGGAGATTGTCAGCTTGACACAGAATCCTTACGGGCTCAAGATTGAACTAAATCTGAGTACCGATAAGGTCTTACTGACGAAACTGCTAGCTAGTGAGGCAAATAGGGATAACATTGTTGCCTGTCATAATTTCTATCCTCACGCCTATACAGGGCTATCAGAGGAGCATTTTTTAGAAATATCTTCTTTCTATCACCAAGAAGGCATACAGACGGCAGCTTTTGTGACTGCCCAGTCTGCAACGGAAGGGCCTTGGCCCTTGTCAGAAGGTCTACCTACCTTGGAGGAGCATCGCAACCAGACCTTACCTCTTCAAATTGCCTGGCTCAAGGCGACAGGTTTGATTGATTGTATCCTCATCTCCAATCAGTTCATCTCGGAGGAGGAGCTCCAGTCTCTTCAATCTATCTTGGAGGAAGAGGACATTTGTTTACCTGTAGAACTTACTGGGCAAGTGACAGCTGTGGAGCGGGAAATCATTGAGTTTGATCATGTTTATCGTGGGGATATATCAGCCTACCTACTTCGGTCGACCATGCCCCGTGTTGTCTACAAGGATGCGACTATTTCTGCACATACAGATAAGGAAACGCTTGTGCAGCGAGGTGATGTCTTGATTGACAATGACCTATATGGTCGTTACAAGGGAGAGTTACAAATAGCTTTGAGGGAGTTCACCGTGAGTTCAAAAGTGAATCGGGTTGGACGAATTTGCCCTGACTATCTGCCCTTGCTCGCTTTTATCAAGCCATGGCAATCCTTTCGATTGCGAATCGTTGCGTCCGATTCCTTTCATTAACAATACGGAAAAAAAGAGAACCCTTGTAGCCTGAGGATATGCTACAATAGAAATATAAAAATATGTTTTTATCAACAGGCTCTAGCTTACTAGTCTTGTTATATTTCGTATAAATCTTGCGGAGAGGAGGGAGTATGCTATCTAAAAAAGAAGTTCGTCTGGTAGATTATTTTCTGGCAAAACAAGGGGACTTTGTATCTAGTATAGAACTGGCAAAGGCTTTGGGTGTCAGTGATCGAACAGCAAGAAAGTATGTCCAGCAACTCTCTCTTTCGCTAGAGGCTAGCGGTGCTTCTATTTTGTCCAAACAAAGTAAGGGATACTGTTTGCTGGTGGAGAGACCGGTTGAGTTTGAAATGTTTTGGCAAGAACAGCTACGGTTGAAAAAGCAGGTGACGGACTTGCGGCAACTGGAGGAAGCGACGGACCGACAACGGTATGTTTTAAGTAAGTTATTATTTGAAAATCCAATTCAGTCCATGGATCGTTTGCAACGAGAGCTGTTTATCGGAAAAACAACCCTACATTCTATTATCGCGGATATTCGCAAGTTATTTATTTCCTACCAATTAGAGTTGTTGTTCACACGGAGAGGTGTAGAATTAAGCGGGGAGGAGCCTGCTATTCGGCACTTCATCATGGATTACTTTTTTGGACAAGGGAATGGTCAGTCTCTTTATGGTTTGGTGGAAAGTCAGCTCCTGCCAGACATTCGGTTTACAGACCTGATGTTGATTGTCTTGGATGAGTGTCGTGATGCCAAACTTCGCCTGTCTGATTTTGTGATGCAAAACCTGGTTCTTCATATCGCTCTGCTCTTGCAACGAATGAAGGGAGGAGCTAGTTTAGACCGATTTCCAATATCTGATCAGATTCAATCTTCCAAGGAGTATCAGGTTGCTGGACGAATTATCGAACGAATTGAAACAGAATTTCAAGTGGCGATTCCTGTAGAAGAAGCTAACTATATTGCTCTACACCTGAAGGTAAAGTTGACAGGAAATCCTAGTCAGCTTTTGGAGTTAGAGGACGGTCTGGAGGAAGAAGTAGAAAGTTGTTTACAGACTCTCTCTCAGTTGACTGGTCTGGATTTGTTAAAAGATCGACAGCTTTTCAAGGGGGTTGTCGCTCATTTACTCCCCTTACGGACGCGGTTGGAGCACCAGATTCAGTTGGCTAATCCCTTGGTGGCTGATATCCAGAGGGATTATATAGAAGTATTTGAGCTGACCAAGCAAGCTTTTGCTTCTATGCCCACCTTGTTGGCCTATAGCATTTCGGATGACGAATGGGCCTACCTGACCCTGCATGTATTGGCTGCAATTGAGCGATACGAGGGGCGGAAAAAGTTGCGGGTATTGGTCGTCTGTGCGACCGGAATTGGAAGCGCTTTAATGTTGCGAAATCGTTTGGAAAAGGAATTTACAACAAGCTTGGAGATTGCAGATGTTGTGAGTTACTACGAGGTAACAGAGGAACGTTTAAGAGATGTAGACCTGATTATTTCTTCGATTAGCTTGTCCAATTTAATTTTCCTGACACCCGTCATCACCGTCAGTGTTTTCCTGTCAGAGCAGGATATCGAGGCAATTCGTTCCTATCTTCAACAAGTGACACCTGTCCGAGTTGAGCAGAACGAGGCTTTACCTATGGAGGAAGAGCAGGCGAGACAGATTGCAGAGGCTGTATTTTCACCTTTGAGAATAGTCTCTTTGGAAAAAAAGATAAGTCGAGATAGGGCCATGTTGCAACTGATAGCGTGCTTGGATGAAGCCAAGGAATCAGGCTTTGTGGAACAATTTAGGGAACAGGTAAATGTGAGAGAGTCCTATAGTTCGGTCGTTTTTGGAGAACTATTGGCCTTTCCGCATCCAGCTATTCCCCTGACTTTCTCTGAGCAGATTGTGGTCGGAGTTTGTAAGGAAGCAGTTGAATGGGAAGAGGGAAAGAAGGTGCAGTTTGTCTTTCTTCTGTCCCCGTCAAAAGGGCGGAATCCGCATCTGAAGTATATTTCTCCTTGTCTGGTTGAATTTGTCCAAGACAGGTCTTTGCAAGAAAGGCTAGTTCAAAATCCTAGCTATCAGGAATTAGTCGATATATTTATTCCCTTGATTCAAAAACAGGGGTAGGAGGAGTTTTTTTATGAAACAAATTATGTTAGTGTGCAATGCTGGTATGTCTACTAGTATGTTGGTGACCAAGATGCAGAAAGCCGCAGAAGAAAAGGGGATAGAGGCAACGATTTGGGCAGTCCCTGTGTCAGAAGCTGATAGTGAAGTTAGTCAAAAGGAGATTGATGTCCTTTTGCTAGGTCCACAGGTTAAATTTTTGCTAAATGACTACAAGGCTAAGTTCGAGCCTGCAATCAAGGTTGATGCAATCAATATGATGGATTATGGAGTGATGAACGGTGCCAAGGTGCTTGATGCTGCATTGGCACTAATGGAGGACTAGTATGAACTCTCCGGAATACTTAGAAGCGATTATGGGGCTTATTATGTATGGGGGAGAGGCAAAGGGCTATGCTGTTCAGGCAATTCAAGCGGCCAAGCAGGAGGATTTCCAGACGGCAGAGCACTTGCTTCAAGAAGCAAACACCTCCCTAAATATTGCCCATAAGTCACAAACAGGTCTACTAGCCCAAGAGGCTGGTGGGCAAACGGTAGACGTGTCCTTGCTAATGGTGCATGGACAGGACCACTTGATGAATGCCTTGACATTTATTGATATGGCCAAGGAAGTAGTGGAGCTCTATAAGCGTTTAGCTGAACAAAAGAATTGTGGCTAGGCTACCTTGTTGGATAGCAGAGATAGGAGGACAGGTATGAAAATCAAAAAAATAGGACAGGTTCCAATTGAACAATTGTTTGCTGCGATTGGTCGGTCCTTGAAAGAGGATTATCAGCAAAATACTGGACGTCCTCTTCTTGATCAAGATATCCAGGAAGGTTTGACCTATGTAAAAACATTTGGAGACAAAGGAGAGCATAGTGTCAAGGTGCGTGTAGAGGAATTTCTTGCCCCCTATCGTTATGCTGTTTGCTTTCATTCCAATCGAGGAAAAGAGCATATCTGCTATGATTTGCACGCTTTGGGGGACAATCAAACAGAGATTGAATACTCTTATGAAATGGAAGCAGCAGACTTATTTATGAGAGGTAACTACTTTTTAATGGAGAAAGTCTTCTCTAAGAGTTTGAAACGGCAGACAGATGCTCAATTAGAAGCACTGATTCGGTATTCTAAAGAAGGTGCTTCGACATCGTGATTTTGTTTATACAACAATAAAAAAATAGAAAAGGAGACAGATTATGTCAAATATTTCTGAAAAATTTATGGAAATATCAGGAAAAATCGGCTCGCAACGTCATTTGATTGCCATTCGTGATTCCTTTATTTCCATGATGCCGATTACCATGGCAGGTACGGTGGCCGTTCTTTTGAATGTCTTTCTGAGAGACATTCCTAACAATATGGGTTGGACAGGTTTTGCAGAAGCTATGCAGCCAATTATTAACATTAACGGCTATGTTTATTTTGGAACCATTGGAATCATGGCGCTTGTCTTTGCCTTTGCCTTTGGTTACAACTTGTCTTTGATGTACAAGGTCAATCCACTTGCAGGCGGCTTGATTTCCTTTGCATCCTTCATTTCAACCATTCCTCAAAGTCTCACTATTTCAACTGCTTTAGAAGGTGTGGATAAATCGGTTATCACTGCTTTAGAAGAAATAGGCTTGACCATTGTTAGCACAGACGGTGTTTCTATATTGGAAACCAGTGAATGGGGAGCGATTGCGCTGAAATATGGTGGAGCAACAGGTCTCTTCACAGCCATGTTTATTGGATTCTTGGCAACCTTTGTTTATGCGAGTTTGGTGAAACGGAACATTATTATCAAATTGCCAGATTCGGTTCCACCCGCAGTTAACAAGGCTTTTGCAGCAATCATCCCGGGTACGGCAGCAATTTATGCATCTTCTATTGTAGCCTATCTTGTATTCTCAGTAACTGGTCAGTCCTTGAGTGATGTGGTATCAACCTATATTCAGATGCCGTTGCTTGGGCTTTCTCAAGGGATTGGTTCGGTAGTATTGTTAACCTTCCTCGTCCAGCTCTTCTGGTTCTTTGGTCTACATGGTCACAATGTCTTGGCACCAATCATGGATGGGATTTACGGCATTGCTCTAAATGAAAATACAGCGGTTTACGAGGCAACTAGAAGTGTTGCAGACCTCCCTTGGCTCTGGACGCGTGGTTCTTTTGATGCCTATGCTCAGATGGGAGGCTCAGGTGTAACCCTCGCTCTGATTATTGCAATTTTCCTCTTCTCCAAACGGGAAGAATACAAGATGGTTGCCAAATTGTCAGCTCCGATGGGAGTCTTTAATATCAACGAGCCGATTACCTTCGGTATTCCGATGGTCTTGAATCCACTCTTTGTTATTCCGTGGCTCATTGTGCCACCAGTTTGTGCAGCGATTGCATATTTGGCAACAGCAGCAGGCTTGATACCTCCAGTCTTTCTAGCTGTTCCATGGATTACCCCACCAGGTCTCTACGCTTATCTAGCAACAGGTGGTAACATTATGGCGGCCCTAGTTTCGCTCTTCAACCTCTTTGTTGCCTTCTTGATTTGGACCCCGTTTGTCATTGCAGCCAACAAGGTTAAGGCTGGTGAGGACTAATGTTTTCCAAAAACAAATCTCCCTTCTTACTGGCACTAGGCTGCTTTCTGATTGCTATCAGTCCATTATATGGAAATAAATATTTCAATATTATTTCTGGTCTGGTTTTAATATTAATCAGTGTTCTCAGAAGTAGGAAAAAGTAGGATATTACAAGAAAACGACTTCCGTGTTGGAGGTCGTTTTTGGCTGTCTATAGATACTTTTTCTCGCTCAACCAAGCGTGAATAACAGAGAGGGTTTTGTCTTGGAATTTGCCGGACTCGTACATGTGGTCTGCCCCTGTTAGAGAAACCAGAACGGAGTCCTTGTAGTTTTTAGCTGTTTTTCTAGCAATGGCAGAAACGGTCATCTTGTCTTCACTTCCTGTGATGACCAGGACAGGTCCTGTAATCTTGCTGAAATCAACGTAACCTGCTCTGCTTTTATCAAAGAAAGGAAAAGCCATCTGGGTATAGACCTTGCCAGACTCAGGTACCAAGGTCTTGAAAATCTCTTCTTTGAGGGCAGGGTCCTGAACGTTGAGGCAGTAGCGGAAGAACTCATCCTTGTAAGGTGGCATTGGCTTTGAACTGCACCCCAAAAGTTAGACAGAAAAAATCTAACATTTGGGGTGCTATTTTTATGAAATTGAGCTATGAAGACAAAATCGAAATC
>NZ_JAVIHI010000039.1:0-19969 GCF_036680365.1 Streptococcus sp. SS-4456
ATCTCCTGTCTGACCATTGAGTGCTTCTGTGAATTTAACGGAATTATCGCTAGTATCCACAAATTTCACACTACCTGTTTGAGCTGCTTTCGCATACACTACTGTCTCAACGAGATCATAGTTTCCTGTTGAGATGAGATCAGCTGTGTCGATATTCTCAACTACTGATACTGCAGTAACTGTACCGTAGTTTGAAGTAACAGACTTAACGGAATAGCCGGCAAGAGTTGGTAGAGCTTGACCTTCAAGAATTGTATCGCCATCCTTAGCTGTCCAAGAATTCCAAGTCACCGATCCCGTCACTTCATTTCGAGTTCCTGTTCGCTCATATGTGACTGTTGTTGTATAAGGAGCCGCAACCTGACTACTATCTTCTTCTTTAATATAGTTAGTAGTTCGAGTAAAGACTAACGGATTATCTGTCACTTGAGTAGTCTTAGGAGTCAACTCATAAGTGAATTCTTGAACATTTCTATCAATCGTATCGTATGTTCCTGTTGGGTCATAACCATCCCGATTGACGACCGTATAGCCCATCGCTTCAAATTCCGCAATTTTTGTAGCCGGATCCCAACCGAAAGTTTCTGCAGTTTTACCATTTAAGTTTTCTGTATATTTAACACTTGAATCAGTAGTGTCAACAAATTTCACAGCTGCAACTTGAGGATTTGCAGTATAGTAGTACGAAACGTCTGACCCTGTAGAAGCAGTTTGAGTCAAACCAATAGAGAAAGACATCCGTACAGAACTTGTCTTAGTTGGAGCAGTTTTACCCGTATTTAGTACATACTGCGCTGTAAAGGGTACAGACACTCTGCCTGGATTAGTTACTGTAACTTCAACTGGAGAGTCAGAAACGGTTGGCAAAGCTAAAACTTCTGCAGGAGTAAAATCAGAATAATCATTTGGGTACTGAGCCAACAAACTAGAAGGGTTTCTTAATGGATATACTCCCGTCTTATCTGTTGTAAAGTAATCTCCAAGCTTTTTAGTTGCATTTACAGGTGAGTTTAAAGTATGCCCTCCTGATAATGTAACACCGTCAGCCTGGGTGGCCGCAAATAGTTTATCTGTGATAATATTTAAAGTTCCCGCTTCCAATTGAGCGAAAAACTCCTCTGGAGAAGGAGTACTTGCCGCATCCCCAATAACTTGATAATACTCAGTGTATATCGTCGAAGTGTCTGTAAAAACTTGCTTTCTGTATAACTGTGTATCCTGTGTCCCAATAATTTTACGAGTCTCTTTGACATCAGAGTTATAGATATTAATTGGTAAATTTGACTTTTGATAGAGTACATCTCCAGCTACATAATTCCGTCCATGGTTAATATAGGAATCTGTATTCCCTGAGTCGCCAACCAATGTATATCCAGGAATATCAATTGGTGCGGTTGTATAAGTATCGTATCGCCAACCCTCTTGAACATAGATTGGTGCTAGTTCGGCACCTGTAGTTTTGTCTCTATATTTAGTCAACTGATATGTATACGGACTAAAAGTCGAACCAAAACCATTATTAGTGGAATTATCTGTATCTACTGCCCCCATTAAGAAAATAGGATCCAAACTTTTATTTGAGCTTAAAGCATAAGAATAGGTGGCCGTTGGCAGATTTGAACCACGAACCCGAACAGGTGTGTCAAGAGTAATTGTCCCACCATCGAAAGCTACCGATGTCCCCGCAGGTTGGGTCAAATCAACAACAATACTAGCTTGAATAGAGTTGGTATTGTTGGCATCTACTTTTGTTAAGTAAAGCTTAGTTGGAATATCATTCCCAGCAGCATCTGTAGCTGTGTCTTCCTTTCGAGTAGAATAGAGGACATAGCTGGTTAGAACATTATTCGTATAATCTTTAGCTATAGCTTGGACATGGTAACCATTAGGATCTTGAACTGGAGGAACCAATTCTGTTACAGTATAGCCATCACGCACTTCTGGAGTTGCAGAAGGATTGGTACGGAAACCTGAAGAACCTGAAGTCGTTGGTTCAGAAACCAGAGTTTCGTCTTCTTTTTTCTTAGTAACAACAAATGATAAAATATTAGTTTGCTTTTCAAAAATTTGTTGTACTAAAACTGGAGACTGGCCATCAGCAAGTTCATACCCTTCAGGAAGACTAGCAATGACTTTTACATATGTCGTTGCATTCAAACGATTGGTCTCAACAGCTTCAGTATGAGCTGTACGAGAAACACGTTGTCCAGTCTCCTCATCAATGTATCGAACCTGGTAGGTAATACCCGCTGTCCGAACATCACCAATTGCTTCCTCATCAGTAGCAATCTGATTGATTTGTTTCGCTACTTCCTCGCCATCTTCAACAGTTAAAGTGGTTTCAACTGGTGCTATAAGTTCAGCAGCAGAAACAGTCGAAGACTCCTGCAAGCTATTATCTGTAATTTCAGATGATGCTGACTCAGAGCTAAGTTCTGAACTCTCATTTAAAGCTTCAGAAGATTCAATAACTACTGCCGACTCACTTTCAACATCCTGCGATGTAGTTGAATCCAGCGAACCTGAATTCACTGAAACCGATGAATCTAAACCTGTTTCTGCAGAAGTTACTGAAGTACTTGAAGTTTCATCATCTGTTTTGATTGACTCAGGCTGAGTAGAATCTGTAGTTGGCACTATCGTTTCAGAAATTTTCTCTGTTGAGCTAGTTACACCTTCAGTAGAAGTAATCTCTTGCGCTGAAACAAGTGGACTACCTGCTAGAAGTAGGAAGGCCGCTATGACCGTGGAACCAACACCAACGTTGAATTTCCTGATTGAAAAACGATATTGCTTCTCACCAAACATACGCTTCTTTTTTTGAAACATATCTTTTCTTTTTTTCATGATAGACTCCTTTCAGTTTATCATCATTATACTATCATATCTTGAGACATTCTGCAAGCAAAATATATGAAAAAAACGCCATACGCATTAAAAATTTCTTCTCTCCTTTTGCACCTAAATGCAACTGCTTTAGTTCTAATATCGATTTTGTATTTACCACCTTTTCCTCGATTTCCAAATAATTGTGGCAAATGATTCTCCAAATGGACAGAAATATAGCGTTGTTTGCGTCGGTAACTCCGCTTCTGCTTAGGAAAGATTTTCATTTGCAAGAGATGGAGATAAGCCTTACGAATATCATTTAAATTGAAGGCCGCTCGCTTATCTAAGGTTTGATTCTTATCTACTCGGTAAACCACATCTAACAACTAATGTAGGCACTCAACCGACCAATGACCGCGAATAACCTGAGAAAAAGTCTGTACATCACTCTTGAAACGGAGGATAAAGTATCGAACTTCTTCCGTAATGACGCCGTCTTTATCAATATAGTTAAATGAAATAAAAACAATACTTTTATACCCGTGGTGCTAGTTCATTTCAAAATAGCGTAAGTTATGAGCTAGAATAATTTGTTCCATTCGTAGCTGTAGTCCGGCTATCCCTCTAGCAAGTGTATGTTCGATGTCAAAGAAACGACACAGTTCAGAAAAACGTATTGCAATAGTTCGTCTCATGGCCATCACCTTCCAATCATTATGTTCTTAGGCCCCTGTCATGTTTTTACGAAATGGCGTACATAGATGGTAACCTTGTTGATCTAAGTCCTTCTTGAGTGCACTGCTCAGGTAGCCTAAATAACCTAGGATAACCGATTGCTTACACCCCTCTAACAGCTAAAAACCCACCTCTATATCGTGGACAGAGGCGGGTGTAAGCACATAGTTCAAAATATAATCAGATAAGGTCACCAGCATATGAACCTTGAAGCCGTAGAACCTAAGATGTATAGAGGCATTGTGGCAAATATTGGCTAATACTTTAAAAATGGTAGGTCTGTGATTGCGAACGGGTTGGCAAAGTGGCAAGGGAAAACTATCTATAATGGATAGTTTATCAGATGGAAGCATTTCACTCATAGCTTTTCGGATGAATTGGACTAGCCAAATCAATTGTTTAGACCGACGATTGAACCGACTTCTTTCTAGTAACTGACCACAAGGAAAGAGGTGGCAGATGGTGTAGAAATAGCCTTGTGATGTTATGCCTAGTTCTGCTTGTAACAAAAGCAAGACAAGAAGAGATTCATCTGAAACTTTGACTAAACTATCATTAGGCCGATGTTTGAAGGAATCTGGACAATAGTTTTGGTAGGAGTGATGGCAAATTTGTGATAATTGGCGTACATTCCATTGCAAATGATGAGATTTTAGCGGTATACTGTAAGTGGCTCATTTGGACTAACCTCCTGTATGTTTCATCACTTACAGTATGGTCCATTTGGGCTTTTTATTGTAGTTTGAAATGAACTAGCACCACGGGTATTGTATACAAATAGGTTTCATTCCTAAAAGTATGAGTGTTAGTCTGAAACTAACAAAATTAACTTCCTTTCTAGCTTAATGTTACAACTAGAATTAGCATTACTACTCCGCTCGCTCAATATCTTCTCTAACTTCCTTGGCGTTGAACTTAGCGAAAAGATACTGGCGGTCTTGAACAGGGAAACGTTGGTCTAGTTGATCTACTGGGCCAACCTCGATATTTCCTTGTGAAATGATATAGTCCATAACATGGCCCCCAAAGGTCAAATCGTCTGAGATAAAATGCAAATGATAACCTGCCACACTGACCCCATGAAAAATCTCTGGTGTCCAAATACCAACAATAGTACCCGAAATGTTCTCAGCGGTATATTCGGGCTGACGGCTAGCCACCTCCGCAAATCGAACATCCGAAGCCGATTTTGGAATCATGCGCACGTGCATCCGTGAAAACGTCCCTTTGATTTTGATAGAACGAAAAAGATTTTCGCCATCGTAATAGGATTCAATCCGTTGGTGCAATTCATCGCTAGTCATTTCAAAGCGTTGTTTGAAAATCACTTCTGCTTCATGGAAAATAACCGCTGCATAGGGAACCTTCATATCAGCAGGAACCTCAACCACTTCTGGTTTCGCCCCTGCTCCCTTGGCCTGATAGGCCTTTCCATCTAAGACAATCAACTCACCATCAATAGAATCCAGTGTACCTAAACCCAAATCACCATGTTCCAGCAATTCGCCCACCGTCAAAGAACCATCATATAAACCCGCCATCAAGGCACCTAAGGTATTGTATTGAAATAATCGATTTACTTGCATAACCTACTCTTCATTCAAAAATTCTTGCATGGCCAAGTCATCTGGCACCAATTGGATATAACGGCTAGCTTGCTCTCTTGCCTCATCCAAGCGACCAAGTTGACGTAATAACTCTACATAATCAGCCAAAAATTCAGGATTCTCCGCCAATTCCCCAGCTAATTCAGCGTAAAGCTCACTCGCTTCCTCATCTCTTTCCAGAGCTTGATAGGCCTTAGCTACATTCCAACGCGCCAAGACATTGTCCAAATCCTCGTCAAAGAGGGCCACAACCTCATCAAACCGCTCCTGTTCCAAATAGAGATTGGACAAGCGGAGGGCTAATTCATTACTATCATCTGCCACTTCCCTTGCCTTGAGGAGATAGTCTTCAGCAACTTCCTCATCGTGCATTTCATAGGCGTACTGAGAAGCTTGAAGCAAGAGATTGGCATCAAAATCATTTTTGGCCAAGCCCTTTTCTGTCATTGCTAAGGCTTCTTCAATCTTATACTCGGCATGAAGGGATTGGGCGTAGGCGTATTCATAGCCCTCAAAATCAGGATTGATGGTATCCAGCTGCTTGAAGTAGAGATTGGCCTTTTGGTATTCTTCGCTTTCAAATAGCAGAGCAGCTAACTCAAAAACAGTCTGGTCATCGTATTCCAACTCGACAGCTTTTTCCAGAAATTCAATGGCCGCTTCAAATTTCCCCAAACTTGCATAGGCAAGACCAATTCGCTGGTAGGTAGAAACCCCAGTTAATTCGTAGATTTCACGATTATCCAGCTGGGCATAGTAAGAGATGGCTTCATTAAAAAATTCCAACTCCATATCCAACTCTGCTAAGCCAAATAAAATAATTGGTTCATCAGATATGTGACTAGCTTCTAACAATTTCTCACGTGCCACATCTGACAATCCTTCTGCCTGATACAAATCCGCCTTAACCAACAAGGCTTCCACATAGGCAGGACTGTCTTCTGAAATTTCCTCCAAGTATCCGAAAGCTTCTTCAACCTGGCCATCCTCAAAAGCAATCTGAGCCAATTGTAAGGCTAACTCAGGAAAGTCAGGCAAGAGCTTGGTATAGATATCCCGTGCCTGATGAAAGAAACCAATACTTTCCAGATAAGTAGCCAAGGATAAGAGCGTGTCGCTGTCATCTTCTGCCAAGGCACGTTTGAAATACTTATCTGCCTTCTGTAAATCCTGCTCTTGCAGGCAAATCAACATTTTTTCACTATTATTCATCTCGAACCGTCTGTTCCCCTTCCTCAACATATAAACCGCTATACTCTCTATACCAGTTAAAAGCCGCCTTGACCACTACCTTAATAGAGGCATAAATTGGAATTCCTAACAAGACCCCTAACACACCATACATCTGACCAGCAGTCAACAAGACGAATAAAATGGTAATGGGATGAATACTCAAAGAGCTACCAATAATAAGTGGAGTTACAAAACGACCTTCAATGGTCTGCTCCAACATGAAAACAATCAAAACCTTGACCAACATGACAGGTCCAGCAATCAATCCTAACACTACTGCAGGTATCATAGCCAAAAATGAGCCCAAGTAGGGTATCAGATTAAGGAAACCAGCCATAACCCCCAAGGTTACAGGATAACTAAGTCCAATCACTGAAAACATGACAGAAAACATGAGAGCAACAATAATAGCGACCGTCACCTGACCACGAACATAGTTGGACAACTGAGCATTGACATCTGTCAAAACCTCGCTGACGGATGAACGCCACTTTGTCGGCAAGTACTGGGTGACATGGCGATTTAAATGCTGACCATCTCGTAATAGATAGAAGAGAATAAAGGGCATAATCAAAATAGCCACGATAATCTGCGATGCCGTTGAAATCAAACTACTAGCCCAGTTGACAGCACTTGAAGAAAATTTCTGCGCATAGGAAACAATTTGGTCATTGACCTTATTCAAAATTTCCAAGGCAGTTGGACGGAACTGTTCAAATTGTTCATTTTCCAATAAGGTCGTCACTTGACTTTCAATCTTTTGAATATTAGACGGCAGATTTTGGGCGAAAGAAACGACCTGCCCTTGAATACTTGGAATAACAACAGCCAAGCCCCAAACCAAAAGCATGCCAATCAATACAAATAAGACCGAAATAGCAGCTGTCCGTGTAATCTTATATTTCTCTAACCAATCCACAATAGGATTTAAAAGATAATACAGCAAACCTGTCAACAACATGGGCAGGAGAATAATTTCAATAAAACTCCCAAGTGGCTTCAGCAAAAAGCTGACCTTAGTAAAAACAAAAATAGTTAACAGAACCAATAAGGTTACTAGAAAAAAAGTAACAGCCTGATTGTTTACAAACCACTTAAAAAACCAGGACATTCTAAATCGTTGCTGCTGTTCATCCATCTCGCTCACTCCTCATTCTTTTTCTCTATTGTATCATGTAATGGAGTATTTTAGACAAATAAACCATAGGCTTTCTCAGACTTTAGAGGAGAAATATGGTATAATTTTAGCAACCATTTTCAAAGGAGATAAGCATGGCTGTCTATTTCGGTACTTACACCAAACGTGAATCAAAAGGTATTTATAAGGCACAATTTAATAGCAAAACTGGGCAACTCAGTAACTTAGAATTGGTTGCTGAAGAGCCAAACCCAACCTATCTAGCTTTTGATAAAGCTGGACGACTTTATTCAGTCGGGGCTGAAAATGGACAAGGGGGAATCGCAGCTTTCGATACAGATTTCAGCAACCTAAACCATGTGGTTAGCGAGGGTGCACCTCACTGCTATGTAGCCGTAGATGACGAACGAAATCTAGTTTATGCTGCTAATTACCACAAGGGACAAGTTCTGGTCTATAAACAACTAGAAAATGGCTCCCTAGAACTTGCAGATATGGTACAACATGAAGGTTCTGGACCACATGAAAATCAGGCATCCGCCCATGTTCACTTTTCTGATTTAACACCTGATAAGTTCTTGGTGACCTGTGATTTAGGTGCTGACCAAGTTGTAACCTACAAGGTTTCAGACCAAGGAAAAGTAGAAAAATTGGCAACCTATCAGGCCGCTGCTGGAAGTGGACCAAGACACATTGTTTTCCATCCCGTCGCAAAAATTGCCTACCTCATCTGCGAACTTAATTCAACTATTGAAGTCCTTATTTACGATGGCTGGGGAGAGTTCGAGCACCTACAAACTATCTCTACACTTCCACAAGACCATACAGGTTTCAACGGCACAGCTGCTATTCGTATCACCAAAGATGGAAAATTTGTCTACGGTTCTAACCGTGGTAACGACTCAATCGCCGTCTACAAAACACTTGGTGATGCCAGTCTTGAATTGGTCCAAATCGTGTCAACCCATGGCAAGACACCCCGTGACTTTACCCTAAGCCCAGACGAGAAACACCTAATCGCTGTCCACCAAGATTCTGATAATGCGACTGTTTTTTCAAGAGATACAGAAACAGGTCAACTAACGGAACTTTCTCATGATTTTTACCTACCAGAAGCTGTATGTGTCACATTTTTTGAAGACTAATTATTTGTGAAATCGCTCTACTTTTGGTTTAATATTTGTATAGGAGGTGAATTACATGAATCCAGTAGATCTTTTCAACCAAGTTAAAGACTTAATCGCAAACAAAGACTTTGACGGAGCTAAACAATTTATCGAAGAAAACAAAGACAACTTCGGCGAATACTTGGAGCAAGCAAAAGGCTTGTTGTCAGGTTCCGAAGGCGTAAGCGGTCTTTTGGACAAGGTTAAAGGCTTGTTCTAATACATGAAAAAACTAGGCTGAGAATGTTCAGTCTAGTTTTTTGTTATTATTTCAAGAATAATAAGTAGAAAAACCTTCGCTTTTCTAGCTCAGGTATAAAACAGTCTCCCAGACATTGAAAAACAAGTCCGAAGTTTTTCGGACTTGTTCTTACTATATCCCTCGTTATTCTAACTCGGGGATAAATTAGTACACCGTACTACGAAAAACAAGTCTGGAAATTTCCAGACTTGTCCTTATTATGACCCTCGCTATGCTAGCTCGGGGATAAAACAGTCTCCAAGACATTGAAAAACAAGTCCGAAAATTTTCGGACTTGTTCTTACTATAACCCTCGCTATGCTAGCTCGGGGATAAATTAGTACACTGTACTAATTTATTTTTTCAAGTTGTAGAATGAGTTCAAGCCTTTGTAGACTGCAACTTCACCAAGTTGATCTTCGATACGAAGCAATTGGTTGTATTTAGCGATACGGTCTGTACGTGACAATGAACCAGTCTTGATTTGGCCTGCGTTAGTTGCAACTGCGATGTCAGCGATTGTTGAATCTTCAGTTTCACCTGAACGGTGTGATACAACGGCAGTGTAGCCAGCTTCTTTAGCCATTTCGATAGCTTCAAATGTTTCAGTAAGAGTACCGATTTGGTTAACTTTGATAAGGATTGAGTTAGCAGCACCTTCTTTGATACCACGTGCAAGGTAGTCAGTGTTTGTTACGAAGAAGTCGTCACCAACCAATTGAACGCGTTTGCCAAGACGCTCAGTAAGAGCTTTCCAGCCATCCCAGTCGTTTTCATCCATACCATCTTCGATAGTGATGATTGGGTATTTGTTAACCAATTCTTCAAGGTAGTCGATTTGTTCTGCAGAAGTACGAACAGCAGCGCCTTCACCTTCGAATTTAGTGTAGTCGTATACTTTACGCTCTTTGTCGTAGAATTCAGATGACGCACAGTCGAAACCGATCATGATGCCGTTTTCGCCAGCTTCGTAACCAGCAGCTTCGATAGCTTCGATGATTGTTTCAACACCGTCTTCAGTTCCTTCGAACTTAGGAGCGAAACCACCTTCGTCACCAACAGCTGTTACCAAACCACGAGCTTTCAAGATTTTCTTCAAAGCGTGGAATACTTCAGCACCCCAACGAAGACCTTCTTTGAATGAAGGAGCGCCAACTGGCAAGATCATGAATTCTTGGAAAGCGATTGGAGCGTCTGAGTGAGAACCACCGTTGATGATGTTCATCATTGGAGTTGGCAATACTTTAGTGTTGAATCCACCAAGGTAAGTGTAAAGTGGCACTTCAAGGTAGTCAGCAGCAGCACGTGCAACAGCGATAGAAACACCGAGGATTGCGTTTGCACCCAATTTACCTTTGTTAGGAGTACCGTCAAGAGCGATCATAGCGCGGTCGATAGCTTGTTGATCACGAACGTCAAAACCGATGATAGCGTCAGCAATCACGTTGTTCACGTTGTCAACAGCTTTTTGAGTACCAAGACCAAGGTAACGAGATTTGTCACCGTCGCGAAGCTCAACTGCTTCGTGCTCACCAGTAGAAGCTCCTGAAGGAACCATACCACGTCCGAAAGCACCTGATTCAGTATAAACTTCAACTTCAAGTGTAGGGTTACCGCGTGAGTCAAGGACTTCGCGAGCGTAAACATCAGTAATAATTGACATTATATTACTCTCCTTTGAGTTTAAAATAGTTACACTGCTATCATACCCTAAAATAAGATATTTTTCAAGAAAAAATAGGCTATTTTACTGAAAGAAATAATGTAAACGCCTTCCTTTGCATTTTTACTGGGATATGCTATACTAAGACTATGACTGAATTACATACTACAATTTTACAAAAAGCCTCTGGTGAAACCCGTCTAAACCCTGATGAACAGCGCTTATACATGGGAACTTATCGCGAGCGCGTTGTCCTGCTCGTTTCCTTTGACGATTTGAGTAGTGAAGTCGTCGGAAATAAGTTTGATACAATTTGCCAAAAACTAGCAAACAGCTACTCTCCTCTATTCCTCAAACTCTCGCCAGCCCTGTCTGATAAGCAACAAATTTCACTACTAAAAATTGCTCAGAACTTCGGTATTACTACCGCTATCATCGATGAAAAAATAGGACAGTCTCCCTACGCTCTGGTCTTCCATACAGATCATGCAGTTGATTTAGAAGAAATTAACTTAGAAGTTATCTTTCCAAATCTTATCAAGAAGGAAGAAAAAAAGGAAGAGCAAAAACCCTCCTTCTGGAAAAAATTATTTGGATAAGCTATTTCTTTAATCAAATTCTTCCAATTTTCCTCCCAACTGAAGAATTCTTGCCACCTGTTCTGCTGTGCGGACCAGGTTTTTTTCTCCCTTTTTAAGCGTATTTTCTAAGTCATCAACTTCAGCAATAATGGGAAATGCGGCGCAGATATTTTCACAAGGAAACTCGGGAAGATCGTCTTTGAGGCTACCACAAATTGCAATGATGGGAATCCCAGTCGGCGTACGTCTAGCTACTCCTATCGGAGTCTTCCCTGATAAGCTTTGGGCATCCATCCGCCCCTCACCGACAATAACTAGGTCAGCCTCAGCTACTCGCTTGTCAAAATCTAATTGATCCAGAACAAAGTTTATGCCTGTTTGGATGCGGGCACCTGCAAACTGCACCAAGCCTGCCGCCATCCCACCGCCTGCACCAGCACCAGCCAGTGTCAAGATTGCTGGATTGACAAGCTGATAAAATCTTTCCATCTCTCTATCCACTTGCTCAAACTTCGTGGCTTCCAGCCCCTTCTGACCAGCAAAAATATAGGTAGCACCCTGATGTCCACAGAGAAGATTATCCACGTCAGTTAGCAAATCAATCTGAACAGACGACAAATCAATACCTATGTCATCTTGGGAAAAGTCCACAATCTTACTCAAATTAGCCCCAATGGCTTCCAGTTCCTGACCCTCTCTGTCATAGAATTTCACACCAAGGCCTGCAGCCATTCCAATGCCACCATCATGGCTGGCAGAGCCACCAATTCCGATGAAAAACTGGTTGGCACCTTTCTGCACCAGTTCAACCAGCAGTTCACCCACTCCTCTAGTAGAAACTAGCAAAGGATTTCTTTTTTCTAGCGGAATGCTGGCAAGCCCCACTATCGCAGCCATTTCAAAAACAGCAAGACCATCTCGCATTGCATAGTCAACACATATCCTATCCCCAAATGGTCCTGTCACTTCTGTCTGGTATTTCTCTAAACCAAAGGCTTGTGTCAGACTGTCGAGGGTTCCTTCACCTCCATCACCCAAGGGAAGCAAATCATAACTTGCCTGGGGATAGACCTTTGAAAATCCTTGCTTTATGGCTTTAGCAACCTCTGCTGCTGAGAGAGATTCTTTGAAGGAATCTGGAGCTATTAGAATACGCATAGATATCCCACCTTTCTATATAAATTGTAGCACTCCTTTCCAGGTCTTTCAAGAAAAATTCGAGTATTTCCTTAAAACATGATATACTGGACAAAAGGAGGCTTCTATGTATCAGACTATTTTATTTGACCTTGACGGTACCTTAACAGACTCTGGACAAGGTATCCTAAATTCCGTCGCCTACGCCCTGAACCAAATGGGGATTGAGGAGCCGAACCCAGAAAACTTAAAATGCTTCATCGGTCCTCCTCTCTACGAATCCTTTGCCCGTTTTTATCAACTAAATCCAGCAGATACCCAGGCAGCTGTTGATGCCTTTCGGGTTTATTTTATAGAAAAGGGCATGTTTGAAAACCAACTCTACGACGGTGTTATTCCTCTTTTAGAAGCTCTGACGGAAGCAGGCAAAACCTTGGCTATCGCCACCTCTAAACCCGAAGTCTTTGCCAAGCAAATTCTGGAATATTTTGATATTTCCCACTATTTCGATGTCATTGCAGGAGCCAGTCTGGATAGTAGCCGCATTAACAAGACTGATGTCATCTCCTATGCCTTAGCCCAACTGGACTACAATCCGCAAACAAGCATTATGGTCGGGGACCGTGAACATGACATCGAAGGAGCCCAGGCCAACCAACTAGCTTCAATCGGTGTCCTTTATGGCTACGGAAATCGACAAGAATTGGAAAAGGCTGGCGCAACAATGATAGCCGAAACCCTTCTTGATTTAAAACAACTCTTAGTCTAAGCAAACAGAAAAAGCCAGCAAACAGCTGACTTACTCAATATTTACCATTCAAAATCTCTATTAGTTTATAGAGATTTTTTTCATTGATTTGATAAGGTGCCTGTTCTTGCACAATTGGCTTAGCACAGAATGCCACGCCAATTCCTGCTCTTTGAATCATAGGTAGGTCATTTGCCCCATCCCCCATAGCAATAGTCTGAGATAAAGCTAAGCCATTTTCAGCCGCCCAGGCTTCCAAACAAGCCTTCTTGGTATCCTTGGTTACAATATCGCCCAAAACTTGACCTGTCAAAAATCCATCAACTACTTCTAAACGATTGGCACGAACATAATCTAATTCCAACCGCTCTGCAAGACGATCTACTGTTTCATGAAATCCACCTGATACGACTGCAACCTTAAACCCACGAGCCTTTAATTCTGCTACTAGCTCTGCAGCTCCTGGTGTAAAATGAATTTTTTCTATAATCCGATCAAAAACAGAAACAGGCAAGCCTTTCAACAAGGCAACACGCTCGCGTAATGCTTCTTCGAAATCCAATTCTCCACGCATAGCACGTTCTGTAATGTCTGCAACCTGCTCCCCTACACCCGCTTCCTCACCAAGAAGGTCAATACCTTCTTCCATAATCAGTGTAGAATCCACATCCATAACCAATAATCCTTTTGTCATGTTTCATATCCTTTCTTGTATAAAAATAAAAAGCCAAACGGCTTTTTATTTAGTAACGAATTGCTTCGCGTGTTTTTTCATAAGAACGAACAAAGCGTTCTGTTACACCGGGTTCAACTGTTTCCAAGGCAAATGAAATCTCTTCAAAGGCTGCTTGGTAGTCAAAGTCTCTTTCAAAAATATCTAGTGAACGATTGAAAGCTGCTTGAATTCCTTCATTGGTTGAACGATAGCGGTTAGAATACTGCAAGAGTTGCTCTGTCAGGGTCGCATTCTGAACGATAAGGTAAGCTAATTCTTCCAACTGATTCATATCGTAAGTCGCATTTTCTAACAAACGATTAACAACTTCGATGTTAATTCGTTTATAATCCAATTCTGCAATCAGACCTTCCACATGGTCACTGGTTCTGAAGAAGTTTGTCAGAAACTCAGCCGGGATACCAGGAAGATTGCGTTTCTCCATGTAGCGTTTTAGGGTATGAAGCTTATTGATATAGAGAGTAGCTTTCTTACGAGCTGTACTTTCCGATACTTCTTGTGATTTAAGGTATTCAGCCAGTACTAGTTGTTCTTCTTCAATTTCTTTCAAACTTGAAAGCGAATGATCCAATCGCTCTTCCAGAATAGAATATGCCACCTGCGGCGTTTCAATACCTTCAACACTCTCAGCGACGACAATCTCAATAGTTTCCAAACGTTTTTTCAGTTGGTTAATACGTGAAAGCTTGCTGTCTGCCAATAGATAGTTGGCATTTAAACGCTGACTTTCTTCATCCAAAAGTTGGGTATTTTGTACCACATGCTCCAAAAATTTTGGTAGGCTCTTGCTAATCTTATTAGCAGACTTGTTAGCCTCAATTTCCCGATTAAAGAGCTTATATAAGTGGTCAATCTTAGCTTGAATGCCCTCATTTTCAGCTTCTGCCGCATCCAAATCAAAGGATACAATCAAGGCAGTATTTTCACGAATAGAAACTCGGATATTTTGGAATTGGGATTCGATATTTCCTTCTGTAAACAAGTAGTTTTGCTCTACAAGTTTACGGTAACCTGTTTCCAAGTCTTCCAACTGCTCTGGAAAATCCTTACTAACACGTTCAATCAAATGCGGAATACGATCCATAATCTGATTGAGAGCAATCATGTGCTCCTCTGTCTTATCAAGAATTTCAGATGCTTCAATCGGATCACCAGATGAGTTGAGCATAACAAACTCAGAAAATTCAACTTCAATATTTTTCAGTTGTTTTTCCAGTTCTGGCAAGGTTTCTCCATAACTTTCAGAATTGTCACGAACAGAGGCTTGCAGATTTTCGAACAAATCCAAGGCATGTTTGACACGACCTGAGTTCTTCTCCTCCTGTTCCTTCAAATCCATCAAACCATGGCGGATAGAAGAAATATCTTCTTCAATTAGGTCAATCTGACTTTCAATGCTATCAATAGCATTCTTAGCACTGACAAAACGGAAAGAATTATTAAAAGCTTCTGCTTCAAAAATATGATTTTCAATATCTGCAAATGAATTGAGGGATAGATCAACCCATTTTTGATTCCACTCACGGAAGGAAACCTGGCTTTGACCAATCAAGTGAAGGGCCTTTACCGCTTCAACTTCTTCATTTACAGGGAGGTTAAATAGCTCTTCCTTGCGCTCTTCTAATGCAACCAAGAGGTTGTCATTACGTTTGCGAACAATCAGGCAAGCTACGTAGGCAACGATTAAAATGATAACAATCGAAACGATTAAGATGATTGTTCCTGTAGGCATGTAAATCTCCTTAGTTCATAGTAATTACTAGAAAATATCGCTTTATTATACCATAAATCTCTAGCTTATGCACTTGTTTTCTCAGTTTTTAGACATCTAATGTTGAATATACCGCATTTTCTTCGATAAACTCACGGCGAGGCTCTACCTTATCCCCCATCAACATATCAAAAATCTTATCTGCTTCTGCAGCATCATCAACTGAAACACGCGCCATCAGACGATTCTCTGGATTCATGGTTGTTTCCCACAACTGATGGTCATCCATTTCACCCAATCCCTTATAACGTTGGATGGTTGGTTTAGAACGTCCAGTACTATGTCTTTCTAAGGCTTCTTGCAATTCTTGTTCCTGATTGGCACCTGGTTGAATGTATTCTTTAATCTCACTTCCAACCTTAACCCCATAAATTGGGGGCTGGGCAATGTAAACATAACCAGCTTCTACAATCGGACGCATATAGCGGTAGAAGAGGGTCAAGAGCAGGGTACGAATATGGGCTCCATCGACATCGGCATCAGTCATGATGACCAATTTCTGATAACGAGCCTTCTCTACGTCAAAGTCCGCTCCAAAGCCAGTTCCCATAGCTGTAAACAAGCTACGGATTTCCTCGTTGGCCAAAATCTTATCCATGCTGGCCTTTTCCACGTTCAAAATCTTACCACGAATTGGCAAAATAGCCTGGAACTCACGGTCACGACCAGATTTTGCTGAACCACCCGCAGAATCTCCCTCCACGATGAAGAGCTCTGTCTTAGTCGCATCATTTGATGAACAGTCTGCCAACTTGCCTGGCAGGTTAGAAATTTCAAGACCTGATTTCTTACGGGTCACCTCACGAGCACGTTTGGCAGCAATCCGCGCCTTGGCCGCTACAATACCCTTGTCCACAATCCGACGAGCAATCTGAGGATGCTCCAAAAGGAATTCTGAAAAGGCATCTGAGAACAAACGGTTAGTGATTTTAACAACTTCACTATTTCCAAGCTTGGTCTTAGTTTGTCCTTCAAACTGAGGACCAGGGTGCTTAACAGAAACAACAGCCGTCAAACCTTCACGCACATCCTCACCAGTTAAGTTGTCATCATTTTCCTTGAGAATTTTATTCTTCTTAGCATAGTCGTTGATGACACGCGTCAGAGCTGTACGGAAACCTTGTTCGTGAGTACCGCCTTCGTGGGTGTGGATATTGTTGGCAAAGCTGACCACATTTTCATGATAACTAGTTGTATATTGCATAGCAACTTCAACGGTAATGTCATCCATCTGACCCTCAGTGTAGATAGGGGTTTCAAAAATGACATCCTTGTTCTCATTTAGGTATTCCACGTAGGAAGCAATCCCACCTTCGTAGTGATACTCCTTGGTTTGTTCCATTCCCTCACGCTTGTCCGTAATCGAAAGATTTAAACCGCGGTTTAGGAAAGCTAGTTCTTGGATGCGTTTATTTAATTTAGCAAACTCGAACTCCGTCGTTTCAGTAAAGATTTCTGGATCTGGTGTAAAATGTACGGTCGTACCATTGCGGTCTGTTTCACCCACAACCTTCAAATCAGCAACCACTTCACCACGACGGTATTCTTGGAAATAAACCTGACCATTTTTATAAACATGGACATCTAACTGGGTCGAAAGAGCATTTACTACGGATGAACCTACGCCATGCAGACCACCTGAAACCTTGTATCCGCCTCCGCCAAATTTACCACCCGCATGGAGAACTGTAAAAACTGTTTCTACGGCTGGACGACCTGTTTTTTCTTGAATATCAACCGGGATACCACGACCATTGTCCACAACTGTAATGGAGTTATCCGGCTCGATATAGACTTCAATCTTGCTGGCAAAACCGGCCAAGGCCTCATCAATCGAGTTATCGACAATTTCCCAAACAAGATGGTGAAGTCCTTCTTTAGAGGTTGTTCCGATATACATACCTGGACGCATACGAACGGCTTCCAGACCTTCCAAAACCTGAATCTGACTGGCATCATATTCTTGTGCTTTTTCTTGTAAATCTTTGATTTCTTCTGTCATTCTTATTCCTTTATTTCTAAGCTCTACTCTCAAAAACATTAAACCATCCGACAAGATTTGAAGTATCTGGATAGGAAAAACAAGAGTATAAAAACTTTACAATCGTACCCAACATTATACCATATTTTTCATAAAATTCCCACCAAAAAGGAGCTGAATTTCTACTTCAGCTCCCTAATATTGAACATTCTGTTCCTCTAAAATTTATGAACCATGACCCTTGCCAGACCTTGACCATCGCCACCAAGTAAGTCAACCAATTTATAGGCAAAGTCCAAGCTAGTACCTGCACCTCGGCTGGTAATAATCGGTCCATCAACGACTACATTTTCTGCAAAATGAATACCAGTGGAAATATCTGCTTCTTTCCCTGGGAAACATGTATAGCGACGACCATCCAGTAAACCAGCCCTATCTAGAACGATCGGAGCCGCACAGATAGCCGCAACCCGTTTCCCATTTGCTACCGCCTTTTGCAATTCTGCAATCAAACGGTCATCATCACGGAGATTTATTGAACCAGGCATCCCTCCCGGTAGGACAATCAAATCATATTGGCTCAAATCCCCATCAAACAAACTGTCTGCTTCAACCTTGATAGCATGGGAACCTTCCACACGAATACTGGTTAAACCAATCATATCGCATTGAAAACCCGCTCTTCGAAAAATATCAACGGGAGCTAAGGCTTCAATTTCTTCAAAGCCGTTTGCCAACATAACTGCAACTTTTACCATAGTAACCAACTTTCTAACGTTCTAATGTAATTTTCCTGTATTTCCGTGATCTCACTTCTTCTTTTTCATCCGCCAGATGCGACTGGTAACTCATGGATAGTACCAAGCCAATCCCAATCAGATTGGACACTATGGAAGAGCCACCTTGAGAGATGAATGGAAGTGGGATACCTGTCAGAGGTAGTAAACCAGTAGCTGCCCCGATATTTTCAAATACATGGAAGAGGAGCATCATAATATAACCTGTAGAGATGTAGGTATAATAACGATTATTGGATTTTAATGTAATCCGTAACATCCGATAAATCAGCAGGAGGTAGAGGCCGATCAAGACTGTCCCACCGATAAAACCAAAATCCTCACCGATAACTGTAAAAATCATATCACTTTCACGAACCGGAATGAGCAGATTTGTTTTATTGAACCCTAGACCTTTCAGACCACCGCTACCGATAGCAATCAAACTTTGTGCTTGTTGGTAGGTTGTTGACTGGGCGTGTTTAAAGGGGTCTAACCAAGCTGAAATACGGTTGATTTTATAGGTATCCATTCCCATATTATGCAGGAAGGTTGTTCCACCTGGCGATACAAAAATCAACATAAAGCCTGCAACCAGTACCAAGATGGTCACAGCTGTCGGTAGGAGAATTTTCCATGACACGCCCGACAGGAGAAGCATCCCGCTGAAGATGGCCACGAATACCAAAGAAGTTCCCAAGTCACTCTGCAAGGCCAGTAGTACCAAAACAGGAAGAGTAAAGAGAGTCATATAAGCAATCAGCATAAAATCTTCACGTAAACCGCGTTCCGAATGGTGTTTATGGAAGGTGACAATAACCCTGGCAATCATGACAATATAGGATATTTTCATGAATTCCGATGGCTGAAAGAGGGTCATTCCTCCAATGGTTACCCAGTTTTTCGCACCTGTCGAAGCCACCAAGTCCGGACTGTAGAAGAATAAGGGCAGGACCATCAGCCCCAATCCCAGCACATATAGGAAGGGTGTGATCTGCCAAAGAAACTTGGTCGAAAAGAACATAACCAGGAATGCTGCTACGATTCCAATACCTATCCAGGCAATTTGTTGCCCCACCATTTGTAGAACGCTATCTGGATAGTCCTGGCTCACTGCAATAAAAAGAGCTAAGATGCCTACAACCAATAAAAAAAAGACTGGTAAAATAAGAGAGTAGTCAATTCGACTATCTATCGTTCCTCTGTATTTCATAGATTACCTCATACTTTCGTTTCTAAGAACTGGTATTCACAAGTAAAGTGCTAAACTGTAAATACAGCACTAAATATAGCTTTTAACATTATAGCAAAAAAAACGAAAAGGCTCTAGCAGGAAGAAAAAATCATCTGGTCAACACACTAAAAACTCGAACATTTATCTACAATGTATATTCAGACAAATGGCAATCATTTTGACAATCACGCACCAAAAAAGCCCTCTTTTATTTCTAGAGGCAAAGAAAAAATGGTCCATCAAGGACTGTCGTTTGCCTTCTCTAGTTTTAAGAGGCAAAGAAAAACAGTCCGTTAAGGACTGTTTCAGATTGCAGACAAACATCGTTTTGGTGTTTGTCTTTTTTACTGTTTTTAGAGAAAAATGGCTGTTTTAATGCTGAAACCACCCCAT
>NZ_JAVIHI010000040.1:0-17749 GCF_036680365.1 Streptococcus sp. SS-4456
GATGGGGTGGTTTCAGCATTAAAACAGCCATTTTTCTCTAAAAACAGTAAAAAAGACAAACACCAAAACGATGTTTGTCTGCAATCTGAAAGCAGCTGTTGGGCTGCTTTTTATAGTGCTTTTAGAAAGGCGTCCAGGTCCAGTTGCACTTGTGCAAGCGAAATTTGGTCCCAGAAACCGTCTGAACGTAAGCGTGGGATGAGATGGACATGGAAATGGGTACCAGTGTCAAACAAGCGGTCATTGCAAGCCCTGGTCACACCGTCAATTGCCAATGTTTGACAGAGTTTCTCAGTCAAAAAAACTTCCAAGTCCGATAGTTCATAGCGAATAGTAGGTGGGACTTGACTGAGTGTGTCATAGTGATCATTGCTGATAATCAACAGATGCCCAGTTTGAATAGGGTCAATATCCCAGACAACCTTGAAGTGCTCTGTCTGATAGAGGATGTCATTTTCGTTGAGTTGGTGGCAAAAAATACAGGTCATGTCTTTTCTCCTAGGTTAGTAGAAAAGGAAATCACATAGGATTTCCTTGAAAAACACTAATAAGTCAAAACAGAATATTTCTTCTTCCCACGACGGATAACGGTCAACTCGCCGTCAATCTTGTCGCTGTCAGAAAGAGTATAATCCAAGTCCTGCACACGCTCGCCGTTGACGTAGATGGCACCATTTTGCACATCTTCACGAGCCTGGCGTTTTGAGGTGACAATACCAGAGGTCACTAAGAGTTCAACGATGTTAAGGTTGTCTTCAGCCTGGACAGCGTAGTTTGGAACGTTGCTGAGGCCCTGTTTGAGTTCTTTAGCGGATAGTTTTTTGATATTACCTGCGAACAATTGCTCGGTGATGTTAAGGGCCTGGTTATAGGCTTCTTCACCGTGGACCAAAGTCACGACTTCCTTGGCCAAAATCTTCTGAGCCAGGCGTTCATGACGGGCAGCGTCAAATTGTTTCTCGATTTCAGCAATCTCATCTAATGACAAGAAAGTAAAGATTTTCAAGAAACGAACGGCATCATCGTCCATTACATTGAGCCAGAATTGGTACATTTCATATGGAGAAGTCTTGTCGGCATCCAACCAAACAGCGTTGCCCTCTGACTTACCGAACTTCTTACCAGTCGAGTCTGTGATAAGAGGAACAGTCATCACGTGACCAGACTTGTCAGCCTTGCGGCGAAGCAATTCAGTACCAGCAGTCATGTTGCCCCACTGGTCAGAACCACCGATTTGTAGGGTTACATTGTGCTTGTCATTGAGTTCATAGAAGTCATAGCCTTGCATGATTTGGTAGGCAAACTCGGTGTAGGAAATCCCTGTTTCAATTCGTTTTTTTACAGAGTCCTTGCTCATCATGTAGTTGACGGTATAGTATTTGCCGACATCACGGAGGAAGTCGATAAAGCTGATGCCTGAGAACCAGTCGTAGTTGTTGACCATTTCAGCCTTATTGTCGCCGTTTTCAAAATCCAAGAAGCGAGAGAGCTGACCTTGGATTTTTGTTACCCAACCGTCCACGGTGTCTTTGGTTTGCAAGCTCCGCTCCGCATCCTTGAAGGAAGGGTCGCCAATCAGACCAGTCGCACCACCAACTAGGGCGTAAGGCTTGTGACCAGCCAACTGCAAACGACGGCTGGTTAGAATTGCAACCAAGTGGCCCAAGTGCAAGCTGTCAGCTGTTGGGTCGTAGCCTGTGTAATAGGAAACCTGACCTTCTGTCAATGCTTTTACCAAGGCTTCTTCGTCTGTCGTTTGAAAGACCAAGCCACGCGCTTTTAGTTCTTCAAAAATGTTCATGCGTTTCTCCTTAAATAGAATGTGATA
The DNA here is from genome assembly GCF_036680365.1 of Streptococcus sp. SS-4456. NCBI lineage: Bacteria > Bacillati > Bacillota > Bacilli > Lactobacillales > Streptococcaceae > Streptococcus > Streptococcus sp. SS-4456. The sequence goes on from NZ_JAVIHI010000040.1 coordinate 1,829, forward strand.
AAAACCACATCTAACCAATAAAAATTCTCCCTTATTATACCATGAAATTGTGGAAAATAAACAAAATTTGGTATAATGGTAAGATAAGGAGTTACTATGACGACTAAATCAGATAAGCAAAAACATAAAGATAAATCAGATGCTCTAGGGCTCGGAGATACGTTTGGCGTTTTCCTTCGCACCTTGAAATTGTTGCTCAATTCCATTGCTGTCTTGCTATTTTTATTTGCTATTTTCGGTCTTGGTATAGGAGTTGGTTTTGTTGCGAGTTTGTTTGACAAGGTTGAGGTGCCTAAGACCGAGGAACTGCTGACACAGGTTTCAGAAGTAAGTCGGATTTCCAAAGTGGTCTATTCTGATGGTAGCTTGGTAGCAGAGGTAAATTCAGACTTGCTTCGTGTACCAGTTGGGGCTGGTGATGTATCGGACTACCTCAAGCAAGCAGTTATTGCAACAGAGGATGAAACTTTTGAAAGTCATAACGGAGTTGTGCCAAAAGCTGTTTTGCGTGCGGCATTGGGCTCGGTTGGTCTTGGGTCATCCAGTGGTGGTTCTACCTTGACCCAGCAGCTCATTAAGCAGCAGTTGGTCGGAGATGCACCGACTTTTACTCGAAAGGCGAATGAAATTATTTCAGCTTTGGCCCTGGAACGCAATATGACCAAGGAAGAGATTTTGACCATCTATTTGAACGTTTCACCGTTTGGGCGGAACAATCAAGGTCGAAATATTGCGGGAGCAGAAGCTGCCGCTCAAGGAATTTTTGGCAAACCTGCCAGTGAGTTGACAGTTCCACAGGCAGCCTTTATTGCAGGTCTACCGCAAAGTCCAATTGTCTATTCTCCATATGCTTCCGATGGTACTCGTAAGTCGGATGAGGATATGGTTTACGGTATCGAACGTTACCAAGATGTTCTTTTCAATATGTATCGTGCTTCGTTCTTGACCAAGGAAGAATATGAAACCTATAAGGCTTACGATATTAAGCAGGACTTCATTGCCCCAGCGCCTGTGACAGCTGATACTAAGGATTATCTCTATTACGAGGTGATGGAAGAGGCTCAGCAAGTCATGTTTGACTACTTGGTGAAACGTGATAAGGTTTCTGAGAATGATTTGAAGAACGATGTGACAAGGAGCTCTTATGAGGACTTGGCTAAGCAGGAGCTTAGTCAAGATGGCTATACCATTAAGAGTACAGTTGATAAGGGTATTTATGATACCATGCAGTCAGTTGTTGCCAATTACGGCTCGGTGTTGGATAATGGAAATGTGTACGTTGAAACAGGCAGTGTGCTGATTGACAATTCCACAGGAGCTATTCTAGGTTTTGTTGGTGGTCGGGATTATGCGACTAACCAAAACAACCATGCCTTTGATACCCTGCGTTCGCCTGCTTCGACCATTAAACCTTTATTGGCTTATGGTATCGCCATTGACCAAGGTTTAATCGGTTCAGCAAGTATTTTGTCAGATTATCCAACCAATTTCTCAAGTGGGCAACCAATCATGTATGGAACCAGTCGAGGTTCGGGCATGATGAACTTGCAGACGGCAATCGATAGATCTGTGAACATTCCGGCATTCTGGACTTATAAGATGATTCAAAATGCAGGAGTTGATGCCAAGGCATACATGGAGAAGATGAACTATCATATTCCTATGTATGATATTGAAAGTGTGCCACTCGGTGGTGGCGTTGAAATTTCGGTTTTGACCAATACCAATGCCTATCAGACCTTAGCTAATGGTGGTGTCTATCACAAACACTATATTGTTGAGAATATTACGGCTGCGGATGGAACGGTTGTTTACCAGCATGAAGCAGCTCCTGTTCAAGTCTATTCCAAGGCCACCGCAAGCATCATGAACCAACTCTTGCGCCAAGTAGTGAATTCGGGCTATACAACGACCTTCAAGAATCGGTTGAGCGGCTTAAATCCTCAGGCAGCAGCTTCGGACTTTGTCGGTAAAACGGGAACAAGTAACGAGGTAAATGACGTCTGGCTCATGTTATCAACTCCAAAAGTAACTCTGGGGACTTGGGCTGGAAATGATGATAACTCAGAAATGTATGTTTGGACAGGCTATCACAACAATTCGCAATATGTCGCTCATATGGTTAATGCGCTCTATAATGTGAATGCAGATATGTTTGCAGGTCGCTTTGAGTTGGATGGTAGCGTGATTGCTTCGAATGTTGTTGCTTCTACAGGTCAACGTGCAGGAGCAACGCAAGTAAACGGACGCCAGATCATGATTGGTGGTGCGACGACTACCAGTTATTGGGCTAAGAATGGCGCTCCTGTTACGAGCTACAACTTTATGGTTGGTGGTACAGACAGTGATCGGGCACAGGCTTGGAATAGCGTAGTTGGTTCAGCTACGAGTTCAAATCAATCTAGCAACTCTACTCGTCCAAGTTCTTCTACCAATACTAGTTCATCGTCTGAAACTCAGCCAACAACAAGTCAGCAAGAGAATAATAATTAGCCTTGCTTTTTGGAAGAAGTTGTGGTATAATTTTGTAAATAATTTGTCGTGTGTCTTGTTTGAAATATTGTCCAAATAAGACTTGCAGCAGTTAAATCAAACTTTTCAAGGAAGATTTAGCTGCTCTTTTTGTGTCTATGAGGGATTATATTGAGAATTGTTACTTATTCTTAAAAATTCTAAATATTCAGAAAAAGGATAAATATTGGTCAATTGATGGCTATTTATAATTGAACTCGGGCTAAATTTGTCGGAAAAAAGATAAATCTCCTAGTGTCTGTTGATACTTCGTCGATTTCCTATTCTTCTCTCAAATTTGACGCCCTCGTATCTTTTAATTGAACTCGCCTACAACTCTGTGAAAAAAGGTAAACAGCTGCTAGGAGGCTTGCCTCCGTCGTCGTGTTTCCTATTTTTCTTTGAGTTGTTTACGGCTTAGTATCTTTTAATTGAACTCGGACTAAATTCGTCGGAAAAAAGATAAATCTCCTAGTGTCTGATGACACTTCGTCGATTTCCTATTTTTCTCTCGAATTTTACGTCCTCGTATCTTATTACAAAGGAGAAAACTTTTGGCAGGACATGAAGTTCAGTACGGTAAACACCGTACCCGTCGTAGTTTTTCAAGAATCAAGGAAGTTCTTGATTTACCAAATTTGATTGAAATCCAAACGGATTCATTTAAAGATTTTCTTGATTATGGTTTGAAAGAGGTCTTTGAAGATGTACTTCCAGTTTCAAACTTTACGGATACCATGGAATTGGAATTCGTTGGTTATGAATTGAAAGAGCCTAAATACACATTGGAAGAGGCGCGTGCACACGATGCTAACTACTCAGCTCCAATCTATGTAACTTTCCGTCTTGTGAATAAGGAAACTGGCGAGATTAAAACTCAAGAAGTTTTCTTCGGTGAGTTCCCAATCATGACTGAAATGGGTACCTTCATCATCAACGGTGCAGAGCGTATCATCGTTTCTCAGTTGGTTCGTTCACCAGGTGTTTATTTCAACGATAAAGTCGATAAGAACGGTAAGGTTGGTTATGGTTCAACGGTTATTCCTAACCGTGGAGCATGGTTGGAATTGGAAACAGATTCAAAAGACATTGCCTACACTCGTATAGATCGTACACGTAAGATTCCATTTACAACGCTTGTACGTGCACTTGGTTTCTCAGGTGATGATGAAATCTTTGATATCTTTGGTGATAGCGAATTGGTTCGCAATACTATTGAGAAAGATATTCATAAAAATCCAGCGGATTCTCGTACAGATGAAGCCCTCAAGGAAATCTATGAGCGTCTTCGTCCAGGTGAACCAAAGACAGCTGAAAGTTCTCGTAGCCTTTTGACAGCTCGTTTCTTTGACCCACGTCGTTACGATTTGGCACCTGTTGGTCGTTATAAAATCAATAAAAAGCTCAACCTTCGTACTCGCTTGCTCAACCAAACGCTTGCAGAACATGTGATTAACGGTGAGACAGGCGAAATCGTCTTGGAAGCTGGTACTGTCTTGAGCCGTGATGTGCTTGAAAAAGTAGAAGCACAATTCGATGAGCTCAACTTGGTAGAATACATTCCAAATGACAATGCCGTTCTCCTTGAGCCAGTTCTCTTGCAGAAATTCAAGATTGTAGCTCCTAAGGATCCAGATCGTGTAGTCACTGTGATTGGTAATGCTAATCCGGCGGAAAACGTACGTACAGTAACGCCTGCGGATATCTTGGCAGAGATGAGCTACTTCCTTAACTTGGCTGAGGGTCTTGGTCGCGTAGACGATATCGACCACTTGGGTAACCGTCGTATTCGTGCCGTTGGTGAATTGCTTGCCAACCAAGTCCGTATCGGTTTGACCCGTATGGAGCGTAACTTGCGTGAGCGTATGTCTGTTCAAGACAATGAAGTATTGACGCCACAACAAATCATCAATATCCGTCCTGTTACAGCCGCAATCAAAGAATTCTTTGGTTCATCCCAGTTGTCACAGTTCATGGACCAACACAACCCACTTTCTGAGTTGTCTCACAAACGCCGTTTGTCAGCCTTGGGACCTGGTGGTTTGACTCGTGACCGTGCTGGTTATGAGGTTCGAGACGTTCACTACACTCACTATGGTCGTATGTGTCCGATTGAAACGCCTGAGGGACCAAACATCGGTTTGATTAACAACTTGTCATCTTATGGGCATCTCAACAAGTATGGTTTCATCCAAACACCATATCGTAAGATTGATCGTGCGACTGGTACAGTAACGAACGAAATCGTTTGGTTGACAGCGGATGAAGAAGATGCCTACATCGTAGCACAGTCAACTTCACCACTTGATGAAAACAACCGTTTCGTTGATAAAATCGTTATGGGTCGTCACCAAGGTAACAACCAGGAATTCCCAGCTGATTCAGCAGACTTCATGGACGTTTCACCTAAGCAGGTAGTTGCCGTTGCGACAGCATGTATTCCTTTCTTGGAAAACGATGACTCCAACCGTGCCCTCATGGGTGCCAACATGCAACGTCAGGCTGTTCCATTGATTGATCCAAAAGCACCTTATGTTGGTACAGGTATGGAATACCAGGCTGCCCATGACTCAGGTGCGGCAGTTATTGCCCAACACGATGGTAAGGTTGTTTACGCGGATGCAGACAAGGTTGAAGTTCGTCGAGAAGATGGTTCCTTGGATGTTTACAGCATTCAGAAATTCCGTCGTTCAAACTCAGGTACAGCCTACAACCAACGTACCCTTGTTAAATTGGGTGATGTTGTAGAAAAAGGTGATTTCATCGCAGATGGTCCTTCTATGGAACGTGGGGAAATGGCTCTTGGTCAAAACCCTATCGTTGCCTACATGACCTGGGAAGGATATAACTTCGAGGACGCGGTTATCATGTCTGAACGCCTTGTGAAAGACGATGTCTATACATCTGTTCACTTGGAAGAATACGAATCAGAAACACGTGATACCAAGTTAGGCCCTGAAGAAATTACTCGTGAAATTCCAAACGTTGGTGAAGATGCTCTTCGCAACTTGGACGAAATGGGTATTATCCGTATTGGTGCCGAAGTTAAAGAAGGCGATATCCTTGTTGGTAAAGTTACACCAAAAGGTGAAAAAGATCTTTCTGCTGAAGAGCGCCTCTTGCACGCAATCTTCGGTGACAAGTCACGTGAAGTACGTGATACCTCTCTTCGTGTACCTCACGGTGCCGATGGTGTCGTTCGTGATGTGAAAATCTTTACTCGTGCCAACGGTGATGAATTGCAATCAGGTGTTAACATGTTGGTTCGTGTTTACATCGCTCAAAAACGTAAGATCAAGGTCGGAGATAAGATGGCCGGTCGTCACGGTAACAAGGGTGTCGTTTCACGTATTGTACCTGTTGAGGATATGCCATATCTTCCAGATGGAACACCAGTTGACATCATGTTGAACCCACTCGGGGTGCCATCACGTATGAATATCGGTCAGGTTATGGAACTTCACTTGGGTATGGCGGCTCGCAACTTGGGTATCCATATTGCAACACCAGTTTTCGATGGTGCAAGTTCAGAAGACCTCTGGTCAACTGTTAAAGAAGCAGGTATGGATTCAGATGCCAAAACCATTCTTTACGATGGTCGTACAGGTGAGCCATTTGACAACCGTGTATCTGTCGGTGTCATGTACATGATCAAGCTTCACCACATGGTTGATGATAAACTTCACGCCCGCTCAGTCGGACCATACTCACTCGTTACCCAACAGCCACTCGGAGGTAAGGCTCAGTTTGGTGGTCAGCGTTTCGGTGAGATGGAGGTTTGGGCCCTTGAAGCCTATGGTGCTTCAAACGTCCTTCAAGAAATCTTGACTTACAAGTCAGATGATGTGACAGGCCGTCTTAAAGCCTATGAAGCCATCACCAAAGGTAAACCAATTCCAAAACCAGGTGTTCCAGAATCATTCCGCGTTCTTGTCAAAGAATTGCAATCACTTGGTTTGGATATGCGTGTCCTTGATGAAGACAACAATGAAGTAGAATTGCGTGACCTTGATGAAGGTGAAGATGATGACATCATCCACGTAGATGATCTTGAAAAAGCACGTGCAAAAGCCGCAGCTGACGCAGCCGCAGCCTTTGCAGCAGAAGAAGCAGAAGGTAAAGAATAGTTCAATTGGATGGAAGAAGTTGGTCCTTGTTCTAGTGATAATGAAGACAAGGACTGGCTGACTTTATCCGTTTGATTTATGGAAGAGTAATGAAAAGGTTATTCCTCCTACCTTATGTAGATAATTCAAGAATTTGAGGTCTGGGAAACCAACCTCTCACAAGAAAAGAAAGGGATTATTAGTGGTTGACGTAAATCGATTTAAAAGTATGCAAATCACGTTAGCTTCACCAAGTAAGGTTCGTTCATGGTCTTACGGTGAGGTTAAAAAACCTGAAACAATCAACTATCGTACACTCAAACCAGAACGTGATGGACTTTTTGACGAAGTCATCTTTGGTCCAACAAAAGACTGGGAGTGTTCATGTGGTAAATACAAGCGTATCCGTTATAAAGGGATCACTTGTGACCGCTGTGGTGTGGAAGTAACTCGTGCCAAAGTCCGTCGTGAGCGTATGGGACACATTGAGTTGAAAGCGCCAATTTCACATATTTGGTATTTCAAGGGTATTCCAAGCCGTATGGGCTTGACCTTGGATATGAGCCCGCGTGCGCTTGAAGAAGTTATTTACTTCGCAGCCTATGTGGTCATTGATCCAAAAGATACACAACTTCCTCACAAATCCATCATGACAGAGCGCGAATACCGCGAGCGTTTGCGTGAATATGGATATGGCTCATTTGTTGCTAAAATGGGTGCAGAAGCCATCCAAGACCTCTTGAAGCAAGTTGATCTTCCAAAAGAAATCGCAGCTTTGAAAGAAGAATTGAAAACTGCTACAGGACAAAAACGGATTAAAGCAGTTCGTCGCTTGGATGTACTCGATGCCTTCTATAAATCTGGCAATAAGCCTGAATGGATGATTCTCAACATCCTTCCAGTTATTCCACCAGATTTGCGTCCGATGGTTCAGTTGGATGGTGGTCGTTTTGCCGCATCTGATTTGAACGAACTCTACCGCCGTGTTATCAACCGTAACAACCGTTTGGCTCGTCTCTTGGAACTTAACGCTCCAGGTATCATTGTACAAAATGAAAAACGGATGCTCCAAGAAGCTGTGGATGCTTTGATTGACAACGGTCGCCGTGGTCGTCCAATTACAGGACCAGGTAGCCGTCCACTTAAATCACTCAGCCACATGCTTAAAGGTAAGCAAGGACGTTTCCGTCAAAACTTGCTTGGTAAGCGTGTTGACTTCTCAGGACGTTCCGTTATCGCCGTTGGTCCAACGCTTAAAATGTACCAATGTGGTGTGCCACGTGAAATGGCTATCGAGCTCTTCAAGCCGTTTGTCATGCGTGAAATCGTTGCCCGCGAAATCGCAGGAAACGTGAAAGCAGCTAAACGCTTGATTGAACGTGGAGATGATCGTATTTGGGATATCTTGGAAGAAGTGATCAAAGAACACCCAGTTCTTTTGAACCGCGCACCTACCCTTCACCGTTTGGGTATCCAGGCTTTTGAGCCAGTTCTAATCGACGGTAAAGCCCTTCGTTTGCACCCGCTTGTCTGTGAAGCCTATAACGCCGACTTTGACGGTGACCAGATGGCGATTCACGTTCCATTGTCAGAAGAAGCACAAGCAGAAGCACGTATCCTTATGCTTGCGGCAGAACACATCCTTAACCCTAAAGATGGTAAACCAGTCGTAACACCATCTCAGGATATGGTTTTGGGTAACTACTACTTGACCATGGAAGATGCTGGTCGTGAAGGTGAAGGTATGGTCTTCAAGGATGCGGATGAGGCTGTTATGGCTTACCGCAATGGCTATGTTCACTTGCATACTCGAGTTGGTATCGCAACGGATAGCCTTGATAAACCTTGGAAAGACAACCAAAAACACAAGATTATGATGACAACTGTCGGAAAAATCTTGTTCAACGCGATTATGCCAGAAGGTCTTCCATACTTGCAAGAGCCAAACAACGCTAACTTGACAGAAGGAACTCCTGATAAATACTTCTTGGAACCAGGTTCAGATATCAAGGCTGCCATTGCAGAATTACCAACTAACCTACCATTCAAGAAGAAAAATCTTGGTAACATCATCGCTGAAATCTTCAAGCGTTTCCGTACAACTGAAACATCAGCCCTTCTTGACCGTTTGAAAGACTTGGGTTACTATCACTCAACACTTGCTGGTTTGACAGTAGGTATTGCCGATATCCCAGTTATCGACAACAAGGCTGAAATCATTGAAGAATCTCACGAACGTGTAGAACAAATCAAGAAACAATTCCGTCGTGGTATGATTACAGACGACGAGCGTTACACAGCGGTTACAGATGAGTGGCGTTCAGCTAAGGAAAAATTGGAAAAACGCCTGGTTGAAAAACAAGATCCTAAGAACCCAATCGTTATGATGATGGACTCTGGTGCCCGTGGTAACATTTCCAACTTCTCCCAGTTGGCCGGTATGCGTGGTCTGATGTCAGCTCCGAACGGACGTATCATGGAATTGCCAATCTTGTCTAACTTCCGTGAAGGTCTTTCTGTATTGGAAATGTTCTTCTCAACTCACGGTGCCCGTAAGGGTATGACGGATACGGCCTTGAAGACAGCCGACTCAGGTTACTTGACTCGTCGTTTGGTTGACGTTGCCCAAGACGTTATTATCCGTGAAGACGACTGTGGAACTGACCGTGGTCTTGACATCCGTTCTATCACAGATGGCAAGGAAATGATCGAGCCACTTGAAGAGCGTTTGCAAGGTCGTTACACTAAGAAAACTGTTAAACACCCTGAAACTGGTGCAGTTATCATTGGTCCAAACCAATTGATTACCGAAGATATTGCCCGTGAAATTGTCAATGCAGGTGTTGAACAAGTAACCATCCGTAGCGTATTTACATGTAACACTCGTCACGGTGTCTGCCGTCATTGTTATGGTATCAACTTGGCGACAGGTGATGCGGTTGAAGTGGGTGAAGCAGTTGGTACGATTGCAGCCCAATCTATCGGTGAGCCTGGTACACAGTTGACAATGCGTACCTTCCACACGGGTGGTGTAGCCTCAAACAGTGATATCACGCAGGGTCTTCCTCGTGTCCAAGAGATCTTTGAAGCTCGCAATCCGAAAGGGGAAGCGGTTATCACTGAGGTCAAAGGTGAAGTTATCGCCATTGAAGAAGATGCCTCTACTCGTACTAAGAAAGTCTTTGTTAAAGGTGTGACTGGTGAAGGTGAATACGTGGTGCCATTTACAGCCCGTATGAAGGTTGAAGTTGGTGACCAAGTTGCGCGTGGAGCAGCCCTCACTGAAGGTTCTATCCAACCAAAACGCTTGCTTGAAGTCCGTGATGTCTTGGCGGTTGAAACTTACCTTCTTTCTGAAGTTCAAAAAGTTTACCGTAGCCAGGGTGTAGAAATCGGCGACAAGCACATCGAGGTAATGGTTCGTCAAATGCTTCGTAAAGTTCGTGTCATGGATCCAGGTGATACAGATCTTCTCATGGGTACCCTCATGGATATCACAGACTTTACAGATGCCAATGCTGACGTGGTTATTGCAGGTGGCATTCCGGCAACAGCTCGTCCAGTTCTTATGGGTATCACTAAGGCTTCCCTTGAAACCAACTCATTCTTGTCTGCCGCATCCTTCCAGGAAACAACTCGTGTCCTTACAGATGCAGCCATTCGTGGTAAACGTGATAACCTTCTTGGTCTGAAAGAGAACGTTATTATCGGTAAGATTATCCCAGCAGGTACAGGTATGGCCCGCTACCGTAATCTTGAACCACAAGCCATCAATGAAGTTGAAATCATTGAAGACACAGTTGCTGAAGAGCTTGCTGCAGAAGCAGAGTTTGAAGCTGTAACTGAATAAGATTTGAGACACATCTCTTTCTGAGGGATGTGTTTTCTTTTGTTCAAAAGTAAAACGCTTACGCAATTTGATCAGGAATTAACAAGCAGAATGTTTTCTTAAATCAGACGAATTCGGTATAATGTGTACGAAAAAGGAAGTATGTGTTATGTATCAAGTAATTAAAATGTATGGAGATTTTGAGCCCTGGTGGTTTTTAGATGGTTGGGAAGAAGATATTGTTAGTAAGGTAGCCTTTGATCGTTATGAAGATGCCTTAAAAGCATTTCAGAAGGAATGGGCACGATTGTCAGAAAAGTTCCCTAAAAAGCAGAGTAAAAATGGCACAATGGTGGCTTTTTGGGATGAGTCAGAACAGCATTGGTGTGAGGAATGTGATGAATACTTACAACGGTATCATTCGTTGATGTTGGTAGAAGCGAGGGAAAATTTATCGGCTGGTTTTATTAAGCAACCTACGCAACCTCGTATGCGCCCCTGCAAATTAAAACAAACTAATTGCGTAAATGAATAATAAAAGAGGATTGACCTTTGCGAGTCAATCCTTTTTAGCTGAATGTGATAGAAAATGCTTCCGCATCAAGCTCAACATGCCCGCCAATCCGAATGGTAAAGAGTGGCTGGGTATGGGCAAAGTCCAAATCGTAGAGCACAGGAACTTTTTTGAGAATAGGGTGCTTGTCCAAAATTGCTAACAAAATCTTCTCGGTCATCTTGGTTTCCTTAGGAAAACGCCCGAAGACAAGAGCTTGTGGATTTGGATAGGCTTGTAGAAGAGCTGTTAAATGACGAGCGATAATCAGGTAATCATCGTCTTCCGCCTCCTCTAAAAATAGGATATACTTGTCCGGTTTGGGAGCAAACTCGGTCCCAGTCAGCAGGTTGAGGGTTGAGATGTTTCCGCCGATGGCAATGCCAGAGGCCTGGCCTGGATTGTAGACTTTCCATTCTGTTGGGTAAAAGGTGCGAGGGGCGTCTGGTAGGTACCAAGCATCACTAGACCATTCAGGGCTCGGAGTCAGGTCAAAGGAATCTTGTGTCACAGCTTTGAGCCAGGCTTCTGTCTGATACTCTTGGGCTTGCACCATTTTGAAACTTGAATAAGCTGGCCCCATGTAGGTTGGTATGCCTGTCTTGGCGTAGATGGCATTGAGTAAGGCGGTCGTATCCGAATAACCACAGAAAATCTTTGGATGACGAGAAATGAGGTCAAAATCCAGATAGGGCAAGAGTTCGTTGCAGTTGAAACCGCCAATGGTTGTCAGAATGGCATCAACCGACTCATCTGCAAAAGCCGCCTCCAAGTCCGCAACACGACTGGCAATCGGAGCGGAATCGAACATATCATTTTCAAAATAATATTCTGAAAAGGAGAGTTTGAAGCCAAGTTCCTCTAGTTTTTCCTTGGCAGCAAGATTGGCTTCAAAACCACCAATTCTTTCAATAGATGAAGAAGGACTGACTACGCGTATGTGGTCGCCTTTTTTTAATCTTTTCATAGGAACCTCCAAGCTTTTTTATTATTTTAACAAAAAAGTATGGAAAATCAAGTTTCCTTGCGAATAGATAGGGTGAGGAGGTTTTATGATTCAAGAAAAAGCAAGAAAGTTGATTGAAAAGGCGGTGGCGGATAGGGTCAGTGACATTTATCTGGTTCCTCGTGGTCAGGACTACCAAGCCTATCATCGCATCATGGACGAACGGGAGTTTGTGCAAGACTTGGCTGAGGAGGAAGTAACAGCCATCATCAGCCATTTCAAGTTTTTAGCAGGATTAAATGTCGGTGAAAAACGCCGTAGCCAGCAGGGTTCCTGTGACTATGATTATGGTAGCGGAGAGATTTCACTTCGCTTATCAACTGTCGGTGATTATCGTGGCAAGGAAAGTCTGGTTATCCGCCTGCTCTATGACAATGACAAGGAACTCAAGTTCTGGTTTGAGGCAGCCGAGCGAATAGCCAAAGAAATCAAGGGAAGAGGGCTCTATCTTTTTTCGGGTCCAGTCGGCTCTGGTAAGACCACACTTATGTACCATCTTGCCAGGCTGAAATTCCCAGACAAGCAGATTTTGACCATCGAGGATCCTGTCGAAATCAAGCAGGAGGATATGCTGCAACTCCAGCTCAATGAAGCCATCGGAGCCACCTACGACAATCTGATTAAACTGTCCCTCCGTCATCGACCAGACCTGCTCATCATCGGTGAAATTCGGGATGCAGAAACGGCACGGGCGGTCATAAGGGCCAGCCTGACGGGAGCTACCGTTTTCTCAACAGTTCATGCAAGGTCTATTTCAGGTGTCTATGCTCGTATGTTGGAATTGGGGGTCAGTCCTGAGGAGCTAAACAATGCCCTTCAAGGGATTGCCTATCAACGTTTAATCGGGGGAGGAGGTGTAGTGGATTTTGCAAAGGGAAATTACCAAAACCATTCCGCAAACCAGTGGAATGAACAAATTGATCGCCTTTTTGCAGCAGGACATATCAGTCTTCGGCAGGCAGCAACAGAAAAAATTGCCCTTGGCTCGCCAGCGTAAGGTCATTGAGCTTTTCAATAATCTTTTTGCTAGTGGTTTTCATCTGGGGGAGATTGTTGATTTCCTCAAACGTAGTCAGCTTTTGGCAGATCCTTACACTCAGGTCTTGTCGGATGGCCTTCTTGCAGGCAACCCCTTTTCAAGCCTATTAGCAGATTTACGGTTTTCAGATGCGGTGGTCACACAGGTGGCTCTGGCAGAAGTTCATGGCAATACTAGTCTGAGTTTGAGCCATATCCAGTCTTATCTGGAAAATGTCAGTAAGGTTCGTAAAAAGCTGATTGAGGTGGCGACCTATCCAGTTATCTTGCTAGGCTTTCTTGTTTTAATTATGCTGGGTTTGAAAAACTATCTTCTGCCCCAGTTGGAGGAAGGCAATGCAGCGACCGTGCTAATTAATCATCTACCGACCATCTTTTTATCTCTAAGTGGCCTTAGTTTGGTGGCGGTCTTAGCTGGTATGGTTTGGTTTTGCAAAACTAGCAAAATCAAGGCATTTTCCCGCTTGGCAGCTCTGCCATTTTTCGGAAAACTCATCCAAATCTACCTGACGGCCTATTACGCCAGGGAGTGGGGGAGTTTGATTGGGCAAGGTTTGGACCTGCCGCAGATTGTGGGCTTGATGCAGGAGCAGCAATCGCAGCTCTTTCGAGAGATTGGCCAGGACCTGGAGCGGTCGCTTTCCAATGGTCAGAGTTTTCACGAACACATCAAGGCCTACGCCTTTTTCAAGCGGGAGCTGAGCCTCATCGTGGAGTATGGTCAGGTCAAGTCCAAGTTGGGTAGCGAGTTGACAGTCTATGCAGCTGAGTGTTGGGAGGATTTTTTCTCTCGGGTCAATAGAGCCATGCAGCTGATCCAACCGCTGGTCTTTCTCTTTGTGGCCTTAATGGTCGTTCTTATCTACGCAGCCATGTTGCTGCCGATTTATCAAAATATGGAGTTATAAAATGGAAAAGTTAATGAAATTGAAAAATAAAGCTTTCACTCTGGTGGAAATGTTAGTCGTTTTGGGAATCATTAGTCTGCTCTTGCTCCTCTTTGTGCCAAATTTGAGCCAGCAGAAGGATGCCATTCAGGAGAAAGGGGATGCAGCTGTCGTCAAGGTAGTGGAGAGCCAGATGGAGCTCTATGAATTGGAACATGACGAGGAAGCAACGGTGGCAGATTTGCAGGCGAAAGGCTATATTACTGATAAACAAGCGGCAGAGTATGCTAAGGCGAAAAAGTAAGGCCTTCACCTTGTTTGAAAGCCTGCTGACCTTATTTGTCGTTAGTTTTTTAGCCGTTTCTTTGTCGGGAACGGTGCAAACAGCCTTTCAGTCAGTTCAAGAAGAAATTTTCCTCTGGGAATTTGAAGCCATCTACAAAGATAGTCAGAAATTGGCTGCTAGTTCTCACCAGTCAGTTAGCTTGACTATCGGCGAACAAGAAGTGACAAATGGTCATCAGGCAGTCCAGGTACCCAGAAATGTAGAAGTATTAGAAGGGAAGACCATCACATTTGAAGAAAATGGAGGAAATTCCTCACTGTCTAACATTCGTTTTCGGCTTAGTCGAAAGACTGTCACGTATCAATTATATATAGGGAGTGGTCGCTATAAGAAAACAGAAGAATAAGGCTTATATTTTGCTAGAAAGTCTGGTTGCCCTTGCGACTCTAGTGACTATTTGCAGCTTGATTTTATCAGCTGTGGATGCAGGTCGTAGGCGACAGGCTTGGGAATTGGAACAACAGGAGGTTCTCAATCTAGCACAGATGGCTGTTCAGACCGGGCAAGATGACCTAGCCTTAAACGGTGTTACAGTTCAGGTTCAACGAACAGCAGATAGGATTGCGGTTTTCCACGAGGGAAAGGAGGTTTTATCGGTTGTTAAAAAGTAAGGTTCCTGCTTTTACTCTCTTGGAATGCTTGGTAGCCTTAGTCATCCTGTCAGGCAGTTTATTGGTTTTTGAAGGCTTGTCAAAACTGCTGGTCCAAGAAGCGCATTACCAAGGTCAGACCGTTCAAAAGGAATGGTTGGTCTTCTCTGGTCAATTGCGGTCGGAGTGGGACCAGGCTGAATTGGTCAAGGTTGAAAATGGCAAGGTCTATGTTGATAAGGGTGGACAAGCATTAGCCTTTGGCAAGTCACGGTCGGATGATTTTCGGAAAACAAATGATAGGGGACAGGGTTACCAGCCTATGCTCTATCAAGTGGATAGCGCAGCCATTTCCCAAGAAAACCAGCTGGTGCGCATCGACTTTAGCTTTAAAAATGGAGAGGAGCGGACCTTTATCTATGCTTTTAAAGAAAAAAGTTAAGGCAGGAATCCTGCTCTACGCCCTCTTGATGCTGGCTATTTTTAGCCTACTGCTTCAGTTTTATCTCCATCGTCAAGAAGCCGAAAGTCAAATAGCTCAAGTTGCTAAGCAAGAAGCGACAGCTTATATCATGGCACAGATGGTCTTGGACCAAGTCGAAGAGGACTTGCAAGAGCGTCAAGCGGTTGCTAAGGAGGAAGCTAGCCAAACAGATGAAAAGAAGGAAGATGACATAGTCGCTATTAGTGGAACGACCACTAATAAGGAAGAAGGGGAGGTACAAGAAACAACTAACACTAAGCCAGAATCAGCTACAAAATCAGTTGACACATCATCTACTCAAAATGTGGAAATCAAACCAATAGAAGATAAGGGAACGGTCACTTTTCAAGAGGGTCAGGCTAGCTATCATGTTGCAAATAAGCGAG
Organism: Streptococcus sp. SS-4456; assembly: GCF_036680365.1. NCBI lineage: Bacteria > Bacillati > Bacillota > Bacilli > Lactobacillales > Streptococcaceae > Streptococcus > Streptococcus sp. SS-4456. The sequence continues at coordinate 17,565 of NZ_JAVIHI010000040.1, forward strand.
TATCAATTATCGTAGCATTAGGGAAGGGAGGGAAGTACAGCTATCAATTTCCGGTCAACAAATCATTAGGAGGAGAGTAATGTAAATTACTCTCCTCAGATTGCAGACAAACATCGTTTTGGTGTTTGTCTTTTTTACTGTTTTTAGAGAAAAATGGCTGTTTTAATGCTGAAACCACCCCATCT
>NZ_JAVIHI010000041.1:0-17516 GCF_036680365.1 Streptococcus sp. SS-4456
CATGTTCATCTGCTTTCTATACTGAGTTGGGGAATTCTAGTATATCAGACGAACATGTCTTTTTTGTTGCACTTCATTTTACAACACGGGTTATTTTTTCATTGAAAGTTCTATAATGAAGTTAGCCACCTTACCTTGCTCAAAAATATTTATTTCACTATCTTTGAGTAAGCTGGTAATTTCATTTGATAACAGGCTTGAAGTTGTTAGGCTAAGTAGCCAAGGCTAATAGTAGCCTTGGTTTAGCTCCCAAAACAGGTTCCAGGGATCTTGTTATCAAAGGATATTCATTTTAAGGCACAAGAAAACACCTCTGTGTATACTTGTAGTTCACCACAAACACATAGAAGAAAGAAGGTAAGTCCATTCGTGAAATTGCCGACTTACTTGGAATAGCTCCTCAGACCATCAATAACGAAATCAATCGGGGTACAACCTTACAACAAGTACGAAGTTGGGAATATAAATAGGTATATTCAGTCGATTACGCACAACTATTTACCAAAACAATCGAAAACGGTCGGTAAAAAAATAATCTTAACCAAAGAAATCAAAGAGAAGATTTTACACTATCATAAACAAAAATTTTCACCCGAAATGATGGTTAGAAGGAAACAAATTCCAGTGGGTATTTCAACTATTTACTATTGGTTTCACGATTTCAATTTTCCACATAATATTTTCCTTACTCCCTCAATTCTTGAATGGTTTCATCAGGAACGAGACTCCGAGGAAGCAGACCAATCCGTGTTAATTCGGCAATCCAGTGAGCGTCCTTCTTGTCGATTTTCTGACCTGGGATAGCCTTCATCTGAGCTGGTTGAGCGAGTATCAGCTCGAAGTCATCACATAGAGCATGCCAGACAGGTCGCCAATAAACACCTGTGCTTTCCATACCAACAGCTTCCACATGAAATTGATTGAGAAAATCGTGGCAAGCACGTAGGCCTTTAGTCGTTGTATCAAATGTAGCCATCTCACGCTTTGGACGAGTTGAGGTAAGTGGTCCATATAGGATACAGACGACAATATTGGCTTGATGGACATCAATACCTGCACAAGATTGATAGAGAACATCCATGATAATTCCCTCCTTCTAAAAATTAGAGAGCTTATCTACCGAATTTTAGTCGTATTTTTATACTCATGCCTATCGCATATTTTGGGGTGCTCGCCAGTAGAGTGGGTTAGTTTTTCCCGCGATGACTAACATCATTAACTCGGCAACCACAAAGCCCTCACTAAGATGTTACACCTAGTGAGGGCTTTGTGTTCGTTTTCATTATTCTGTGGGTGAGGGCGGAGCCATCATGGATGTCTTTCCCTCTCCCTATTTACTTTTCATTCTCAACAGCAGCTGTGACGAAGGCGGTATAGAGGCCCTCTGGACGGTTTGGGCGAGATTGGAGTTCTGGGTGATATTGACAGGCAACAAAGAACTTGTTCTCAGGAATTTCGACAATCTCAACCAAGCGGTTATCTGGCGATACACCTGAGAAAACAAAACCAGCTTCTTCAAATTGTTGACGGAAGTCATTGTTAAACTCGTAACGGTGGCGGTGACGGCGTTGGACAACTTCTTGATTGTCATAGGCTGCCGCAGCTTTTGAACCACGTTTAAGCTTACTTGGATACAAACCTAAACGAAGTGTTCCACCTAAGTCTTCGACGCCAATTTGATCGCGCATGATATCAATAATAGGGTACTTAGTTTCTGGATCCAATTCAAAACTGTTGGCTCCTTCTAAGCCAAGAACGTGGCGGGCAAATTCCACACAGGTCAACTGCATACCCAAACAGACGCCTAACATAGGCACATCATTCTCCCGCGCATAGCGAATGGCTTGGATTTTTCCTTCCGTACCACGTTGTCCAAAACCTCCAGGTACGAGAATGCCTTGCGCTTGTCCAAGTCGTTCAGCGACATTTTCTGACGTCAAGTCGTTGGCATTGACCCAATCCAACTCAATTGCTACATCATTGGCATAGCCTGAGTGTTTCAAGGCTTCTACAACTGAAATGTAGGCATCTTGGAGCTCGACGTATTTTCCAACAAGGGCAATCCTAACTGTTTTCTTGAGGTTCAATACCTTGTCAACCATGGCAGACCAGTCTGTCATATCTGCTGGTGGCACATCCAATTTCAAATGGTCACAGACAATCTGATCCATATTTTGTGCCTGCATATTGAGCGGGATTTGGTAAAGGTGTTCAACATCCAATGATTCAATCACCGCTTCTGGAGCCACATCACAGAACTGGGCTAGTTTATTTTTAATGCCTTGACCGGCTGGCTGTTCTGTCCGAATCACCAGCATATTTGGTTGAATACCCAGTCCACGCAGTTCTTTGACCGAATGTTGGGTTGGCTTGGTTTTCATTTCTCCAGCCACTTTGAGATAAGGCAAGAGGGTCGTATGAATGTACATAACGTTATCAGAGCCAACATCTGCCTTCATCTGACGGAGAGCTTCAAGGAAAGGCAAACTTTCAATATCTCCGACAGTTCCACCTACTTCTGTGATAATAACATCTGCATCAGTGGTGCGTGCCGCTCGCTTAATCTTGTCCTTGAGAGCATCGGTGATATGTGGAATGACCTGAACAGTGGCTCCTAGGTACTCTCCCTTGCGTTCTTTACGAAGGACTTCGCTGTAAATTTTACCAGTTGTGACATTGGAGTATTTGTTGAGGTTGATATTGATAAAACGCTCATAGTGACCAAGGTCTAAGTCAGTTTCTGCACCATCATCGGTCACAAATACTTCCCCATGTTGGTAGGGACTCATAGTTCCTGGGTCGATGTTGATGTAGGGATCGAATTTTTGAATGGTAACTTTTAAGCCTCTGTTTTTCAAAAGACGACCCAAACTCGCCGCTACAATTCCCTTACCAATCGATGACACAACGCCACCAGTTACAAAAATATATTTTGTCATGCAAACTCCTCCTCTGCTGTCTTCTTAATGACGGGGTGTTTTTTAACCATCTTGAAGAAAAAACAAAAATAGCTCCCTATTGACTAGGGAGCTCCGACCTCAAAAGAGGTGCCCGATATAATATTATCGAAAATTTAAGGGCTTGTCAAATACAATTTTATATAACTATTCGTCAATACCTTCCTCATCTGAGAAATCATCGTCTTCCTCACCCAAATCAACCGTTTCTTCATCCAAATCATCCTCAGGAATGATTTCGTTGATTTCAGAGTCGTAAGATTCTACTTCGTCCTTCTCGTCATCCGGGTTTTCATCATCGTATTCAGATGATGAAACATCTGAATAATCATCCTCATCTTCTGGGTCATCATGACCATAGTCAATCGCATCCTCATCACCGTCCATGAAAGCATTGACGCGTTTTTTCTTGCGTTTCGGTGCATCTTCATCGTCTTCCTCAAGAGTAATCACTTCTTCATCGATTTCATCGATTGCATACCATGAACGAAGACCCCATTTGTTTTCACCTAATGGAATGAAGCTACCATCCACATTCAAATCTGAATAGAAAGTTGGCAAGGCCGCACGAATGTCACTGTTTGATTTTTCAAGGTAGTTTTGAATTTCATTGACCAAATCATTGAAGTACATTTCATTGTCACGTCCGCGTTCTTCCAAAATAGCACGGGCTACTTCAATCATGGAAAGTTCACTTTTTTCTTGTCCTGCAAATACGTTTAATTCCAAGGCTCTTCTCCTTTTTTGTCTTTCCTTTCTATTTTACGCTAAATATCTTAATTAGTCAAAGATAAGTGAATTTTTTTTTTAGAAAAGAAAAGCCTAGTCGGCACTGCCAAACTAGACCTCTTTTTCTTCCTAGCGACTAACTAGGCTTCCTCTCTCTTTTTGAATAAAAGAAATGCGGATAGGCTTGTCAAGCTAGCCACAAGATAGAAACTCATATTTTCTACAACTCCCGTTGCTGGAAGGGTTTTAGTAGAAGAAATCTGTTTCACTGAACCTTGTTCTCCTGCTACTGATGGCACAGGAACTGGCTTGATGACTTCTGGAAGTATCGGGCTCTTCTCAGGTCTTGAAGTTACAACTGCATAGTCAGAACCTTGCTCCAACTCTACTCGGTTACTAAAACCATCGCCATCGCTATCTGCAGTCAAATCAAAGGTCGGAAGGGCTGGGGCAGTTACAGATGAACCGGTCAGTTCCAAATGACCGACTGGTAATTCTAGATAAGCTGGCTCACCTTTGGCTGTCACAACTGGAACTGAACCTGCATTTGCATAACCAGAACCTTGCTCCAACTCTACTTGGTTGCTAAAGCCATCGCCGTCCGTATCGGCTGACAGGTCAAAGACCGGAAGGACTGGGGCCGTTACAGAGGAACCATTCATAGCCAAATGACCGACTGGTAATTCAAAGAATGTTGGCTCACCTTTGGCTGTTACAACTGGAACTGAAGCTGCATCAGCATAGTCAGAACCTTGCTCCAACTCTACTTGGTTGCTAAAGCCATCGCTATCTGTATCTGCTGACAGGTCAAAGGATGGGAGAACTGGAGCATCGTTTGTGAGAGATTTTCCTCCATTTTCAATGTCTCCCTTGGCTGTCAAAATCAGATTCAAATAGTTGCGAACTGCCTCTTCGACCTTATAAGTCGTCGGAGTATCTACCACACCATAGCCTGTAGGCACTTCAATGCGGACTGAATAGTCCCCATGTGTAACCAAACGTTCAAAGACTTCCGGAGCATAACGAGCACGAGTAAGCTCCAGCTCTTCTCCACTCTGATTAACCAAATATACTTTAGTTCCTTCTGGCACCAGACCACCAAAATCTGCAAGAACCGGAGAACGATCTACAGCAATTACTCGGAAATCAATACCAACTAAACTATTCTCTTCTGAAACAGTAAATGTTTTTATGAGAGGCTCGCCGTCAATGAGACGCACCTCATCCTTATCGAACAAATGCAATTCAACTGTGTAGGTTCCAAATGGAAGCAATTGAATATTACTTGTCGGACCAGCTGGTTTCAATAACTCAAGCTGATTTCCTTCTGCATCTCTAATAATATAATTATAGGCAGTTGGGTATTCTTGATCAGTCTGATCATTGATAATCTGTACAACAACAACCCCATGGTCGCTTGGCACTTCTGCAAATTCAGATAGGTTTGCACTTAAAACATTACCCGCCTGGTCCTCTACTGCATAGAAGAAGCTAGAAATGTCTAGTGGACGACCTAAAATGTCCTCTGTCGGCAATTGATACACTCCATTTTCATCTGGCTGTACATAGACACGACGTGGCTGGGTCAATACTTCTTTCAATGGACGACCAGTTGGACCAATGTTATTAGGATCTTCAATTTCTACTGGTTGCCCATTCTCATCTTTTGTATGGATAACATAATATACACGCTCACGGTAAATAGGCATACCATAGGCAATCGGAGCACGTGGTTTAAAGGTCATTGCCTCCATATCCACAACACCCGTTGTAATAGCAGGTCGGACACGATTCAATTCAATGGTATAGGTAATGAATTGCTCCTTGGCACCAGATATTTCAGGCAGGTATGAAATAACGTATTGATACTTACCATCTGGCAAATCTTGACCGTTCTTATCCTTACCTTCCCAGGCAGATGTTTCAATCAAATGTGCACGTGGATTAGTAGGACGACCAGCATAGAAATTCTTCGGTCCGCTGATTGAGTCCCCTTGCCATAATGGTGTCTTACGTTCTGTATCATCTGCAGCATAAACTGTCGCCTGCAAATTACGGAAGTTACGAAGGAATACGCCACGGAAAACAATTCCATCTCGGTTTCCGTCTCCATTTGGAGAAAGAGCGAGGATTGGCTGGCCATTCTCATCTTTTTTCAAGAGGAAATTTCCGTCTGCATCCTCAAAACTACCCAAGATAAATGGAGATTGAACACCATGTTCACCTGTTTCGTGGTTAAATTCCGCTTTACCAGATAACAAGGCTGTGTAGAAGTTTTTCTCATCTACTGCCAAACCACCTGTCACAGAGAAATCATTTTCTGTATAGAAAGGAGCTTCCTCGGTAGAAAAATCATAAATCGATTTCTCTAAAACTGCCAAATCTTGGAATTTCCCTCGGAAACCAACGAATGGAAGACTGACCAGATCCATTTGATCATCTTTATTTAGGAAGCGAACAAAACCTTCCAAATAATAACCATTTGGCATCAATTGAGCCAGTTCCTCTGCATAACTAGACGCATCTAAAGAGATAGTCACTGTCTTGCTAGAATGTGCATCGACAGTAATTTCCTGGCCCTCAACCTGTGTCAATTCCCGTGGCGTCAAGCTGAATGTACCGTTCTCAACAGCATCCGTATTCAAGTGTGTCTTGTAGGTAACAGTCTGAGCCTTGTCAGATGTATTGTAGAGCGTCACATCAAAGCTGAAGATGTCTTGGACATTACCTAGTGAAATGCTCGGATACCCTTCACTACCTAAAACATACAAGTCTGTCGCAATAGCCGCTGGAACATCAATCAAACCTGAACCTTGCTGTCTTGGTGAAACATAAGCATTGGCAGTCGCATCAAAGTGTGGACGAGCTGTTGACATCAAGACTTGCTTGATACGGTCTTGAAGAGCTTGTCCTGTCAAGTCAGGATATCTCTCCATCAATCCTTTTTTAATAAGGGCTACAGCACCTGCAACATGCGGAGAAGCCATGGACGTACCGTTCATGCTAGCATACTTGCCATCATTGATACTGGAATAAATAGCTCCACCCGGTGCAGTAACATCCGGTTTCAACTCACCATCTGCCGTTAAACCCCAGCTGGTAAATTCAGACATCCGATTGCCCTCTGGATTTTCCATCATGGCTTTCTTCTTGTCAAACACTAGCTTGTAGGTGTCTGTACCTGATTTATCTGCCAATTCCAAACCAAGTGCTTTAGGAATAAAGATAGATGGGATAGAACGAGCTTCTCTTGAGGTTACCGCCATTGATAGGTCATTACCTGTATCAATGTTATTGAAAATAACTGCTCCAACTGCTCCATTTTTCTTGGCTTCAGCAATCTTAGCATCAAACGAAATCGTACCACGTTGGATCAGAGCGACTTTGCCATTAAGGTCTTTCCCTTGAAAATCTTCTGGATTACCAATACCGACAAAGATATAACCGTACTCTTTGCTGGCATCAAAGTCTGGAAGACCGCTAGGCTGAGTGTAGGTTCCCTTACCATTATTAAATGCTGGCTGGTTTTCCATACCTCGAATGGTGAAGACGTCTTTAACAACATGGGTATTATTGAAAGAAGCCACCGCAATGGAATCCTTAGCTGCTGCCGGAGAGGCTACTAGACCATAATCTGGATTTTCAACCCAAGGATTATCCTGTCCATCTCCCCAAACACGGTCGTTACCCGCCGCAATAACAACGGACACTCCACGTTTCTTGGCATCTTCAATAGCTTGGTTTAAAGCGACACTGGCATCAATCAAAGAACCTGCTGCCGAACCTAAGCTCAAGTTAATGACATCAGCACCCAACTTGACAGCGTCTTCAATCGCTCGGATATAAAGGAAGGGCTGGGTTCCATCACCAAAATTCTCTGAAAAGACACGCATAAACATGAGCTGAGCTTCAGGTGCTACACCCACAATCTTTTGCCCAATGCTATCTTCCTGAGAAGGATTTCCTGCTGCAATACCTGCAACGTGACCTCCGTGAGTGGCCTCCTTGCTTTCTTTTACCTCATTATTTGTATCAAGGTAATTATAAGCAAAGACGATTTTCTCACTGTACCATTGACCGTAATGAATACCCGCCTGCTCTTTTACTGCCGCAAACTCTTCTTCGCTTTGATATTTGGCCTTTGTGATATCTGTCAGACGATAGGCATCGTGCTCCACATCAATACCAGAATCGACAATGGCAATGACCATCCCTTCTCCCTTGTTGCCTGCCTCCCAGACAGTAGGAACATTGATGAGAGCATTGCTCTCCTCTGAAAGCACTTCCTCGCTTCCAGAAAGCTCGGTAGCAGAAGCAGAATTATCCAGGGTAGACCCCGAATCAGTGACTACAGGCTCTACATTCTCTGTAACAAGAACAGCAGCCCCAACCACATCCTCTGTCTGAGCCTGGTCAGTAACTGGTTCAACTACACTTGAAGCTGGTTCAGCCATATTAGAAACTAACTGGGTTTCGCCAACATATTCTTCTTTCTCCGTCAATGACAGATCTAAACCTTGATCAGCCACTGGAGCTAGGTCTGTTTCTACAGAATGGACCATTGAGTTATCCACTGTTACAAGCGGAAGTGTATTGGTTTCATTCGCTAAAACAGGCACTGCCACATAAGTTGTAGCCGTCAAAAGAGTCAATAAACTGCTTGCCTTCAATAGTCGATTGACCAAATTGCGATTTGCCATAAACATAACCTCCTTTTTTAGATTTGTATTCTACATACAAAAAATATTTTATCACGAAATCGCTTTCTGGACAATACTGAATTTTCAGATTTTTTTGAAAAATATAAAGAAAGCTTCTGCCTTCCACTTAAATGACTAGCATAGTGCCGACCATTCAAGAGGTTGCAAAAGCTCATTTTTTATTCTGAAACAGAATCCGTTAACCTGCTTTCTATACTTTCTATCGAAACAACTGATGAAGTTACTGGTTCAACTGGAGGAACTAATTCAGATGGTGCCGCTAACTCCTTGACTGGCTCTTCTACAGCAGGGGTTGTTTCTGAAGTTACATCCGTCGGCATTTCACTTGACGGGCTAGTTTCAACCTCGGTTTCTTGCGATTGACCACTTTCTTGACTGTCAGATGTGTCTGTTTTTTCTTCCGATGCAAAACGTTGGGCTGGCGTTGCAATAATAGACGAAACGCTTAGTTGAGTCCCTGCTTCTGTAGGTGTGGTCGGCTGAGGGGGCTCTACTACAACTGGTGCATTGGATGCTAGCATGGCCTCTGCTGGTGCCAATTCCGTTTGCGGATGGAGGGCCGTTTTTTCTACACGGTAGAAACCTGAACCATCCGCTCTAGGGATTCGGAAGGCTGTTTGAGATACCTTGGTTTTTGGATCCAAAACATCTTGCGTGTCAAAAATATAGCCGTCTTTTGTTATGTACTTCCCTGCTGCCTTGGCGGTTGCCAATTCCTCTGCCGAATGGACAATTTGCCAGTTTTTCAAACCTGCCCGTCTATCAAGCGGCGTCACACGTTTGGCCAATTCTTCCGCATCGCGTTTATTAAGAAGAGCTTCTACAGCTGCTAGTTCCTCTTGTGAGAGATCTTTTTTGGCTACTGAGCGTAAAGAACCTCCTGTCGCTCTCGGAATGCTAAAGGCTTGACTAAAGATAAAGCTGGCTGGATCCAAGACATCTTCTGCCGCAAAGATATAACCATCATTGGTCGCAAACTTACCCTGCGCACGCGCAGCCATGACTTCTTCAGCAGTATAAACAATCTGCCAATTTTTCAAGCCTTGACGCTCTGCTTTCGGTATAGCATTTAAAATCAACGGAACCTCTTCAGCCGTTTCTCCATCGCCATGCCCAGCTATTGTCCAAGCTGATGGACGAACATCCGGATGTTGCATGATGTAACGAATGGTCGCAATTTGTTCCTTGCTCAACCAAGTATAAGGCAGAACATGGATATGGTCTATGTGAGGAATGACAAAGGAAGTACCCGTATCGTAAGTCGCATTAGCCCCCCTCATTGGAAGCTTGTCCATAGTGACCAACATGGCAGGTTGAAGATCTCCTTCAGCCAACGGAGCAATGTCAAAGATATATTGTTTATCTTTTTCTGATAAGGTCAATTCTGCAAATGAGATTTTCATCCAATCCAATTCGTCACGGCTATAAGAATAAGTCTTACCTGCTTGCAGAACATGATAGACAACCTTGCCATTCAATCTTTCCTTGCCTGTGACCAATTTATAGTCAAAGTCTGGACGATTCTCTTCTAAGGGTGTGCTTGTTTCAACCGTAGGCTTTTCTGTTTCTGCAGCCTTCACTCCTGCTGAAACTATACTGCCAGACGGAACAAACACTTGATTTTCCTTGGGCTTATCCGTTTCTAATGGACTTGTCGGTTGAGATGGTAGTGGACTGTCAATAATTAGATTATGTATTGGTTTTGTCAATAATACAGGAGCACCTGTTTGCTCCTTCACCCACTCTTCCACTTGCCTGATTTCAAAGTCTTCCAATTCACCAAGACCAACATAATGGAAGTGATCTCCGTGGCTTGCAATCAAGCCATGTTCATCAACAGAGGTAATCGAAGCCTTGCTGAACTGATAACCATCACTAGTAAAGTAAGCTTTGCCATCCAACCCCTTACCATAAACAGCTATCGGACGCCCCTGCCACATACGAGTTTGTTGTTTGGCAGTCTCTGTCGTCTTGGTTGGACTATTTGGCAAGGTTGGACTTGGTGTTGGATTGGGTGTTGGATTGGGTGTTGGATTGGAATGACCCTGATGACTAGTAGCTTGGTGTCTAGTACCACCATTTGCTTGGCCGATGCTTGCACCACTCGTGCCAATCATTCGGGCAATCTTTTCCTCCAAGGCTGACATCTGACTATAAGGGATGAAATGATGGTGATCTCCATGGGGAACAACAACACCTGTCGCAGTTTTCTTAGTTATGGTTCTTGGATCAAAGACCAGGCCATCTGCTTCCACATGACGTTGGGATAACGGCGTCGCATCCAGCTGAGCCAACAAGCTAGCCAAATCTTGTCCCTGTACTGAAACAGGAGTTTCCAGCCGAACTTTCTGGGTAGGAGTTCCATAATGACTCCCAGCACCTGACTGGTTCCCAGACTTTTTATTCCAGTAATCCTGAGCAGCTTTCAATTCAGAGGCAGAGAGGTCTTTTTTAGGAATAAAATGGAAATGGTCCCCATGAGGAACAATAAAGCCATCACCGGTATCTTCGATGACATCTGTCGGATTAAAGACATAACCATCGTCAGTCTTGTAAGGACCGTCTGAATGGCTAGAACCTGTCGCCTGTTGCTTGCTATCAGCCGATGTAATTCCTTTTTGTCGTTCAACTTCTTCCTTGCTCCGAACATTTTTCTGCTGTTTGGCATCTTTCAAGTAAAGGTAGTATTTCCCATCTACCTTGATAACGTAGCCATCTTGAACCTCATTGATAATGTGACTATCTTGAAGGACATAATTCGGATCCTTCATGACCAATTCTTCACTAAAGATGGCATCGAAAGGCACCTTGCCATTGTAATAATGGAAATGATCTCCGTGAGATGTCACATAACCTTGGTCTGTAATTTTGACAACAATCTGCTCAGCATCAATATTTTCCTTGGCCGAAACCTGTTCCGGAGTTAATTGCTCCGCAACCAGCGACTCTTCCTTCTGACTATCTTCAATATAGGACACTCGATTTTTTTGTTCTTCTGTCGCCTGATAACGACCCAACTGGTAGCTACACAAACTCATCCCCAAAACAAGGGCGGCTACCGAGCCAACGACTGCTTTCTTTTTCATCTTCTCTCCTTTATGTGATTATTATTTCAATTCTTGAGCAAGAGTTTCTAAAACCTGCTCTAAGTTTTCTAAATAGGTCAAGTTATTTTCTGGATCGGCCTCAAGAGGATCCAAGACCTTCAAGTCTACACCTGTCGAAGTTGCCAGAGCCTTAGCCAATTTATCCGACGTTCCCTTTTCGGTAAAAATCGTTTGTACCTTGTATGTGTCGACAAAGTCTTTAATCTCTGCCAACTGCCTTGGGCTAGGTTCTTCCTCAGACACCCCTGCTATCCCCAACTGCTTTAGACCGAAGCGCTGGGCAGTATAGGAAAAGGCAGTGTGTTGGGTCACGAAGGTTTTTGAACTGGCCTTAGCAAAGATTGGAATATATTTGTCCGCCAACTTTTTGGCATTCTCATCCAAAGCCTTAGCATTTTTCCGATAATAATCCGCATTTTCAGGATCACTCTCTGCCAAAAGTTCCCCAATTTCAAGGGCTTCCTGTCCGACCAAAACAGGATCCAGCCAGGTGTGGGGATCATATAAACTCACCTCATCAATCCCCTGACCAGCTTCCATATCTTCTAAACCAGGCACTTTTGACAATGGCAGACTTGTAGATGCTTCTAAGACCTGGACAGACGAACCCTGTAAATTTGGGTCCAAGCGCCCTGCCCATGACTCTAAAATCCTTGAGTGATAAATAAAGACATCTGCATCATAAATGGCCCGTATGTCCGCTGCTGATGGTTCGTAAGAATGGATTCCCGAACGCGAACCAATCATCCGAACATCATTCTTATCTCCTGATACTTCCTTAACCAGTGAATAAATAGGGTAAAATGATGTCACAATCCGCATTCCTGACTGAACCTGACTAGCCTCTTTCTGAACCGAGCAAGCCATCAAGCACAAACCAGCTAGAACAGAAAGACAGGCTCCAAGTATTTTCTTTAGCATATTTCCTCCTTTTCACAAAAAAAACATTAACCAGTTAAGTTTATACCACAAAACAATTAACCGGTCAGGTATTTTTGGAAATATATACTAATTTATCAAAAAAAAAAAAAAAACCCGACCAAGTCGAGTTTCCAATTTACATTATTTTACAGTTGCAGTGCTTGTGATTACTTCTACAGCTTTCTTCACAGCGATGTCGTGTTTAAGCATTTCTGGTGAAAGCAAGCTACGAACTTGTGCCACTTCCATACGGTAAGTAGCTGCCAAGTCTTCGATTTCTTTCTCGATTTCAGCATCAGTTGCTTCAAAGCCTTCTGCTTTCGCTACTGCTTCAACAACCAAGTTAGTCTTAGTGCGTTTTTCAGCATCAGCTTCGTATTGTTTATGAAGGTCATCACGAGTTGTACCAGTGATTTGGAAGTACATATCTGGTGAGATACCTTGTTGTTGCATACCACCCAAGAATTCATTGATTGCACGGTGAACTTCTTCGTGGATCATTTCTTCTGGCAATTCAACGATTTCAGCGTTTTCTACAGCCAATTCAAGAGCCGCTGATTCAACTGCATCGTCAAAGGCAACTTCTTTTGATGCTTCCAATTCTTTGCGGTACTTAGCTTTCAACTCATCAAGCGTTTCTACTTCTTCGTCGATGTCTTTTGCCAATTCGTCATCCAAAGCTGGAACTTCTTTTGCTTTTACTTCGTGGATTTTTGTCACGAAGAGGGCTGGTTTACCAGCAAGGTCTGCTGCTTGGTAGTCTTCTGGGAAAGTCACTTCAACGTTTACTTCTTCACCAGCTGCGTGACCTACCAATTGTGCTTCAAAGCCTGGGATGAATTGACCTGAACCAAGTCCAAGTGAGAAGTTCTCACCTTTTCCGCCGTCAAATTCAACGCCGTCGATTGAACCTACAAAGTCGATAACAACTGTATCGCCTTCAGCTGCTGGTCCTTCTTTGATGACCAATTCAGCCAAGTTGTTGCGTGCAGCTTCGATTTTTGCATCAACTTCTTCATCTGTTACTTCTTTAGTAGCTTCTACTGAAACTGCCAAGTTTTTGTAGTCACCCAATTTTACTTCAGGTTTTGTCACAACTTCCGCAGTGATTGTCCAGTCTTGACCTTTTTCCATAGACACAACGTCGATTTTTGGTTGTGCAACGACTTCAAGACCAGCTTCTGCAACCGCTGCTTCATAAGCTGCTGGTAACAATGCATTTACAACATCTTGATAAAGTGCTTCTTCACCAAATTTTTGGTTGAAAACGGCACGTGGCAAGTGACCTTTACGGAAACCTGGAAGATTGATATCTTTCTTAACTTTGTTGAAAACGCGGTCCAATTCTGGTTTGATAGCATCTTGACCGATTGTGAAAGTCAAAACGCCGCGGTTTGTTTCTTTTGCTTCAAATGATACAGACATTCTGTCATTCTCCTTAAAATTTTATTGCATACTCTTCATTATAACACAATTAACAAGGATTTCAACGATTTTATGACGGACTTTTGGTAAATGGCGGAGCTTCTGCCCAATCTTCTAGTCTGGTTGTTGACCGTCGTGGGCTAACCATTTGCAGTCTGTCAAGGTCATTTCTGAAAAGATCGCTTCAAAAGAAGAGTCTTCCGGTGAACAGGCGTAGATACCGAAATGGATTTTACCATTGCCTTCATGCAGGTGGCAGATTCGCATCTGCTCAAAATGAACACCGTCTTTAGAATTTTCGATGCAGAAATCACTGCCCCGTCGGCTCAAACGGTAGTAGATTGACTTGACAGAAGCAGGAATTTCCTGGGTCGCCCAATCTGAAAAGCCCTGATTGGTCACAACGCTGCCCAAATGCTGAAAATCTTCATTTTCATACTCAATCGAGCCCTTAATCCAGTTTTCCGAATCCTGATAGACTACTACACCACACTGATCAAAACGGGTATGGCTATTGGAAAAATCCGTCTTAACCGTAAAGGAAAAATACTCTTCCTCCGTGTCCATCAGGAGCAGGGGAGCATTATCATTGACAAAATGGTAGTAGGTCTTCTGCCACAAGTCTGTATGAGCTTGGGTTGTGATTCTAATTTCTTTTTCCGAAATCTGATAATTTTCTGGTTCTCGCACCCAGTAAAAATTTTTATTGTTCATGTTACTCCTTAGTTCGTTCGTCTATAAAAGTCATCATCCGCTCAAATGCTTTGGCAGATACCGGGTCACTTCGCAAATTCGCCACAAAACCATGTGGCTTTTCAAGCCCTTCTTCTGCCAAAGGATCGACCAATTCATTTTCAACTCCCGCTTGCTTCAAGGCTTTATTGAGCGACACCATATCTGTTCGATATTCGCTTCCCAGAAGGAAACTTGCTGGGTAGTCCTTGTTCACATGTGAAATAGGGTTATAGGCATTGATTTCTTCCTCACTTAGATAAATGGTTCCTGAAACATAATTTCCAACCAAGAGCTTCGTGCTTAAGCTAAATTTGGCATAATCTAAGGGAGCATCGTCGATGACCAAAGCCTTGACATGTTCTTTTGCAATACTTGGTTCAATGTTCAATAGCTGAGCGTAATCATTGTTGGCTAAGAGGCTACCGTATTGTGCTACCATGATGGCACCTGCTGATGAACCCATCAAGACGACATTGTCCATGTTCAAATGGTATTCTTCAGCATGTTCCTTCATGTAGGCGATAGCCTGATTCATTTGAATCACCGGCGTTGGAAAATGATAGTCTGGTACAAGGGCATAGTCAACATTGACCACATTATATCCTTTTGACACGATATCGTCAATGAGATAGGTGGCTTGGCTGGCAGCCAGAGGGTCCCCCATATTTTTACTACCTCCAAAGAAACCACCACCGTGGAAATAGAAGAGGGTTGGACGGTCAGCTTCAAAATTTTGGTCTGGATAGGTAATATCTAAAAAACTGTTGGGGTAGTCCTTGCTATAGGCAATCTCACTTTTCAAATACTGACCATTCTCTTTCAGACCATCAATGGGGTCATAAAGAGGACTGTAAGAGTTCGGCGAACTCTCCTTGTACATAAACGATTGAATGACACCGACTACCAACTGCGGATGATTGGTAACGGACACATAGGCAATGAGACCAAGACTAGCTACAATCCCAAGGATCCATAAGATAATTTTTTTGAATTTTTTCATGAGTTCTCCTAATCTAATAGTTCTAATCCATAACTGTTTACCTGTCCATTGACAGCATCATGTAGCCAATCAGCCACACTCGTGTCTTGAGACATAGGGGTAAAGAATGTTGAGAAGTTAATGGTGGTGTGCTGAGTAGCTGTGGTCTTTTCATCTTGACCATAGTTCCAGATAAAAATACCCACACCATCAATCTTAGATTGCAGTTCTTGAATCATTTTTTTAAGTTCTTTTTGAAAGTGGTCACTACTCTCTTCTGTTGCATCTGCTAGTTTCCCTTGGTCAATATAGGCCTGATATTGCTGAAGAATTCCATCTCGATAGGAAATATCAAACAATATCTTAACACTATTCCCGCGTTTCTCATGGAGGGCTACTAAGCTATCTAAAACAAGATTGTCTGAATGCAGACGATCACTAATGGAAGTCGGTGTCTTCCAGACATTTTCTGCTATGCTTTTCCAATTATCATGTCTCAAAAAAGAACTGTCCACTGCAACGGTGACATTTTTCGCTGTCGGAAAATGAGAAATGACATCATCCGCTAGCAGTGAGGTCGCAAATCCGCCAGCTGAAAATCCAGTCACCAGAAGTGTATCGGGATTGCCAACGTGCGGTTTGGCTACTGCTAATATACTTGACAAATTATTATAACCCTGATGATAAATCGTTTGTTCCTTACCTTTATCATCTACGTAAGTAAAATTCTGTGTGCCAACATGAAAATCTCCTGTCCCATACGGAAGCACAATCATAGTCCAGTCCTTAAATGGATTATCTTCCTGCGAACTACCAATTCCCCATTTTGCGACATAATCTTGGTTAGCAGTTGTAGTCGCATAATATTGAGTCCCTCCACTAGCAGTCTCTTCATTGATACTCACACCACCACCAAAGAAATAGACCATCACCTTATTCTTCTCTTTACCGATACGAAGCAGGCCATGTGCCTGATTGCCCTGAGAATCTACAACCCCTTCGGGACTGAGGCGGTACCATTCATTCACTTGTGGGGTCTGGTCAACAAGCTCAGGAGCTGACCAACCAAATGTCTTTTTGTAGGCAATAAAACCAAGCAAGGCTAGAACAACTGTTACAGCCGCTACTATTTTCCAAACTTTTTTCATACTTTCTTTTTTCTGTCCTTTATGGTATATTTTTGGAAACAAGTGTTTCGTTTTTTATTAGTATAGCAGATGAACAGTGGGAAAACTAGTCCCCGCTCTGCTATTTGCCCAAAAGGAAACAAATGAAAGGAAGTGTTTCGCATGGAAAGAGTGAAGAGGAAAGAGTCGTTATTTGTAGAGTGTGTCGTGGAGGCTCTGTGGGAGTTACTAGAAGACAAATCCTTTGAAAAGATTAGTGTGTCAGAGTTGGTGGAGCGAGCTGGCGTCGGTCGAGTGACATTTTACCGAAACTTTTCTAATAAGGAAGAGGTGCTCGAACGGTCATTTAACATGGAGTTACAAGCCTGGTTGACCGATCGGCAGATTGACTTGTCTGATTGGTCAGATGCTCATCTCTTACTAGCTTTACGGCAATTTTTTGACTTTTGGTATGAGCAACAGGATAAGATTCGCTTATTGACAGCCAACCATTTGGACTACTTGCTCGAGGAGGTCTTGGATCGCTATTTCAAAGAAAGGCTGAGGGACTTGACTGATGATTTTCACCTGCAATTTATCGTAGGAGGATTTTTCCGAGTGCTTAAAACCTGGGTTGCTAGAGGCTGTAAGGAAAGCCCTGATGACATCATGCGGTTGATGGGAGAGCAATAGGGCAAGCTTATCAACTGACTTGACAAGACCAAGCAAAAAAAGACTTAGACAATGAACTGCACCCCAAAAGTTAGACAGAAAAAATCTAACATTTGGGGTGCTATTTTTATGAAATTGAGCTATGAAGACAAAATCGAAATCTA
>NZ_JAVIHI010000042.1:0-16617 GCF_036680365.1 Streptococcus sp. SS-4456
CTGAGACATAATGAATCCTCCAGTTTGTTTTTTATAACAGTATACTGGAGTAAGGAATGAGTGGATAGATACCTTGTTATTGGGCGGTTACTTTTCAAAGTTTCTGAAGCCAAAAGCATTGCGCTTTATGACCTTGATGAGATTGTTGGTAGCTTCCTGTTTAGCGTTTGAGAACGGCGGTTTTAGGCCATTGACAATCTTGTCCCTGTCCTTCAAAAATGTTGTAAAAACTGTCTGAAAGACAGGATTGACGCTGGAAATCGTCTCTTCAATCAGTCCAATAAACTGGTCATCTTGATTCTCTTGGAAGTGGAAGAGCAAGAGTTGATAGAGCTCGTAATGTTCCCGTAGTTCTTGAGAATAGCTAATTAGTTTAGCGACAATCTCCTGATTAGTTAAGTGCATGCGAAAGGTCGGACGATAGAAGCGCTTATCACTAAGTTTACGGCTATCTTGTTGTATCAATTTCCAGTAGCGTTTCAAGGCTCGGTATTCGTGCGATTTTCTGTCGAACTGATTCATAATTTGAATACGGACACGGTTCATAGCACGGCTGAGGTGTTGTACGATATGAAAGCGGTCAAGTACTATCTTGGCATTTGGGAGTGAAACAGTCTGGGAATAGACTGTTTCAGCCTAAGCTTAGAATTGACAAAGTGAAGGTGGTTGTTCTCCCAAAGTTTTGAGGGAGCCAAGTCGACAGCTGTCATTCTGAGTCTTTTAGAAACTGCTAAGCGACATGGACTAGATGCAGAGAAATATATGACCTATTTTCTAGAACACTTACCTAACGAGGAGACGCTCACAAAAAAAGAGGTGCTAGAGGCCTACTTGCCATGGGATAAAAAAATTAAGAGGGCATGTAAATAGAAAAAGCTTCCAGAGTCGACAGGACTTTGGTGCCTTTTTCAATATACTTTGTTATTGGGCGGTTACAGTTGACAAAGAGCCAAAAAAAGAGAGAACGAAGTTCGTCCTCTCTAGGTGTTAGCTTTTCGTCTACCCACTACAGTTGACAAAGAGCCATAATTGTTTTGCTAAATCACTTTACTTTCTTCTCTTTAAAAAAATAGTAGAAGCAAATACCGCTAAACCAGCAATCAAGATCGCAATTGATGAAGATGAACCAGTATTTGGAAGGATAGAGTTAGATTTCTTAGGTTTAGCTGAATCACCATTAGCATGTGTAACAGAAGTTGTAGTTTCTTCAGAAGCCGTAGTTTCTTCAGAAGTCGTCGTTTCTTCAGAAGTAGTTGTTTCTTCAGAAGTAGTTGTTTCTTCAGAAGTCGTCGTTTCTTCGGAAGTCGTTGTTTCTTCAGAAGTTGTTGTTTCTTCAGAAGTAGTTGTTTCTTCGGAAGTTGTCGTTTCTTCGGAAGTTGTTGTTTCTTCAGAAGTTGTCGTTTCTTCAGAAGTAGTTGTTTCTACAGAAGTTGTAGTTTCCTCATATAGAATTAAAAAATAGTCAGCCTGTTTTGAATCAGAATGCGATTTTATCAGCTATGTCAGGGACTGAGAAAAAATATTTTGAACAATTTGGTTTCAGTTCGATTGAGTTGGATAATCTTGAAAAAACTTCTGATGACATAAATGAATATCAGTACAAACGGATTGATAATTCTAAACCAGGAATTATTAAATTAAATTTAATTCCAAAAAGTAGCTTCAGTTATTATTTCTTGGCACCTCCAACTATTGGAGAATACCGAAATAAATTAACAATTCTACGGAATGGAAGTGGTTTTCCGACTCAGATTACCAATTCTCAAAAGAGTTTATGGGCACTCACTCACAATAGTGAAGGAAAAACTATCACACTTGAATTTAGATTTGATACTGATGACGTCAATTTAGATGGAGTTGGTCTTGTTCGGGCTAACAATAATGAGATTACAAATGTATTGCAAGCTAATCTATCTAACAATATTGAAGTCACGAAATGGTCCAATACCAATATTCAAGGAATGATACAGGTAGCAGAAAATCATGAAATAGTTCAAACTAGCATCCCCTACAATTCAGGTTGGTCAGCTTTTGTAGATGGAAAAGAAGTAACAATAAAGAAATCACTTGGTAGTTTGGTTTCATTTCCGATAACACCAGGTGAACACGAGATTGAATTACGTTACCAACCTAATGGAATGTTACTTGGTTCGGCAATTTCGCTTTTATCACTAATTTCTTTGTACTACATTCAAATTAGAATCAAGAATAAGTCACTTTAAATCTAATAGAAATAAATTGCATCCGAATAGTATAATTTGTGAAAAAATAATTAAAAGATAAAGTTAATTTGATAAATTTTATAAGAAAAATCCATGAATTAGATTTTCATGGATTTTATTTTATCTTCAGTTGGGGTGACGCGGAGGGTTTTCTGACCTCGGTAGGTCACAAAACCTGGTTTGCCACCTGTTGGCTTATGGAGTTTTTTGGCTTCAATCATATCGACTTGGACCAGATTGGAATGTCTGGCCTTAGAGAAGTAGGCTGCTAATTCAGCTGCGTCTGTCTTGACCTCGTCACTTGGGTCCAAGTTGTCTGTGATAACCACATGACTGCCTGGAATGTCTTTGGCATGGAACCAGAGTTCGCCTTTTTTGGCCATTTTGAAGGTCAACTCATCATTTTGCAGGTTATTTTTCCCAACCAGAATAATAGTCTTCCCGTCCGTCGCCAAGTAACGCTCGGGCTTCTGACGCTTATGGATTTTCTCACGGTGGCGGCGTTTGAGATAGCCTGTTTCAATCAATTCCTCACGGATTTCATCGATTTCTGCCAGACTAGCCTGTCCCAGCATGGTGTCAACGGACTCCAGATAGACAATGGTTGCCTTGGTCTCCTCAATCAAGCTGGTCAAGTGCTTGACCGCCTCCTTGAGTTTCTGGTACTTCTTGAAGTAGCGCTGGGCATTTTGGCTAGGAGTCAAAGCCACATCCAACTCAATCTCCAGTTCCTGGCCCGTATAGTAGTTGTCTAACCGCACACTCGATTGGTCATTTGGCACTTGATGCAGATAGGTGGTCAGGAGCTCGCCCTTTTGTCGCACCAACTCCGCCGTTTCCGTATCCGCCAATTCCTGCTCCTGCTTGACCAACTTTTTGCGATTCTTCTCCAGCTCACTGGCCACCCGCTTGATCAGCTCATTGGCCTGCTGGGCCACCCGGTCCCGCTCCGCCTTGTCCTGATAGTAGAAGTCCAGCAGACTGCTCAGGCTCTCAAAGTGTGGCTGGTTTTCAGGGCTATTGGCAAATGGCAGAGCAGCATAGGATTTGTCTGTCAGGCTAGGCTGAGTTGCCTGGTCAAAAAAGGCACGGAAGTTCTTGAGGCGGTCTGTCTGCAAGCGACTGGCTAGTTCAGAAGCCGTATCCCGCCCCAAACCTTGAAAGGTCTGTTGGAGATTTTTCGGACTCAGTTCCTGAGTCGATAAGATTTCAAACAATTTCTCGTCAGACACCATATAAGGATTGAGAGAATGCGTTTCTGGGGGAAGAATGTAGGTAGAACCAGGCAAGATGGTTCGGTAGGAATTTTGCGAGAAACCAACGTGCTTGATAGCCTCGATAATCTTTTGTTCAGACTTATCCACCAAGATGATATTGCTGTGCTTGCCCATGATTTCCACCATCAAGGTTGCTTGGATATGGTCGCCAATCTCGTCCTTATTGGACACCGAAAATTCTAATATACGGTCATTGTCCAGTTGGCGAATCTCCTCGATAATGGCACCCTGCAAGTATTTCCGTAGAATCATGGTAAAGGTATTGGGCACCTTGGGATTGGTAAAGTCCGACTGGGTCAGCTGAACCCGCCCGAAGACTGAATGGGCGGACAGGAGTAATTTATGGCTCTGACGGTTGCTGCGGATGTTGAGGACAATCTCCTGTTCAAAGGGCTGGTTGATTTTCTGAATCCGCCCCCCTTCTAAATTGGCCTTTAACTCAGCCGTCATGTGATGTAAAAAAAATCCGTCAAAAGACATGGTTTTCCTCTTTCTAATAGCTATAACTCAGTCTAGTATATCATATTTTGATGTTTTTGATGAGACAGGTAGTCCCTACTAACATAAAAAGTTTTCAGAAAATTTAATCAAAAGTATTGACAAAGACTGATGGATGCCGTATAATCGTCTGTAATCAGAAGAAGTAGTAAAGCAGAAGTCTTAAGGGAGCCCATGGTGCTGAGAATGGGTGGCGGAGTTTTATGAAATGGGCTGATGTGGATTGTTTATGACGAGAGCTAACGAAGGTTTCAGCCAAAACAGTCACGCAAATGAACTTAAAACAATGATAGTTCGGTCCGCACACCTTACAGTGCAACTCCTTGTTAGAGGAGATGAGATATGGGAAGATTCTAGACAATTCCCATAAGTGAGGTGGCACCGTGTCATTGACGCCCTCGCAGGAAGTTTTTTCCTGCGGGGGCTTTTTCCTTTAGTCATTCAGTTTATCTTTTATTACGTCGTTAACTCGCTTTGCCGTACTTTAGTACTGCCTGCAGCTCGTTGCCTAGTACTAAAAGCAAACTGAAAGACTATTATCTAAACGAGGTAATCATGATGAAACGATGGCGATGGTGGAATAAAATTTTGATGACGTAGAGATTGGAAATTGTGTTTTTTAAAAGGAGAATGAATATGTTGAAAAATAAAAACTTACTAGCTACAATTGTTGCCCTTACTGTTATGGTAGTTGCTGCTTTATTTATGACACAAAAAGAGCAGAGCAATTCAACTACATCAACGGAGAAAGTTAAAATTGGGGTTCTTCAGTTTGTAACCCATGATTCACTAGATGAGATTTACAAGGGAATCAAGGCTGGACTGGAAGAGGGGGGCTATTCAACGACGGATAATTTGGACATTGATTTTATGAATGCTGAGGCAGACCAGTCTCAAGTTCAGACCATGAGTAAAAAATTGGTGGACAATGGCAATGAGCTCTTGATCGGTATCGCGACACCAGCTGCACAAGGTTTAGCAAACGCAACGACTGAATTGCCTATTATCATGGGAGCTGTGACTGATCCAGTCGGAGCCAACTTGGTCAAAGACTTGAAAAATCCTGGAGGGAATATCACTGGTGTGTCTGACCAGACACCAGTTGCAGACGCTGTTTCCCTCATCAAAGAAATCACACCAGACGCTAAAACAATCGGTGTGCTCTACTCTTCTAACGAAGACAATTCAAAAATTCAAGTAGCAGAGTTTAAGGCGGCAGCAGAAGAAGCAGGCTATACTGTCCTTGAATACGCAGTTGCTTCAAGCAATGAGTTGGCATCCACAGTAGAAGTTGCGACTAGCAAGACAGATGTTCTTTTCACGCCAGTTGATAACACAGTCGCATCAGCATTTTCAACAGTCGTTTCTGTGGCAAATAAGACCAAAACTCCGATTTTCACCAGTGTAGAAGACATGGTAGAAGGCGGAGGTATCGCATCTGTTACCCTTAGCCAATATGACTTGGGTGTGGCAACAGGTAAAATGGCTGCGAAAATCTTAGACGGTGCAAATCCTGGGGATACACCAGTCCAAATTTTCAATGAAGGTACTGTCGTAGTCAACCAGAAAGTCGCAAAAGAATTAGGTATTAACTTGTCCGAGGACATTATCAATAAGGCAAGCAAGGTTATCGAATAAAACAAAGGAAAGTTATGATAGTATCAACAGTTTCACAGGCTCTTTTATGGGCTGTACTAGGAATGGGAATATTCGTTACCTTTCGGATTTTGAATTTCCCGGATATGACGACAGAGGGCTCTTTTCCGCTTGGAGGAGCAGTTGCAGTGACCTTATTGACACAGGGAGTTCATCCTGTCTTGGCAACGCTGGCAGCCGTTTTGGCAGGCTGTTTGGCAGGCTTGGTCACAGGCTTGCTCTATACCAAAGGGAAAATCCCTACACTTTTAGCTGGTATTCTGGTCATGTCTTCCTGTCACTCCATTATTCTCTTTATCATGGGTCGGGCAAATCTGGGCTTGTTAAATACCAGTCGCTTGCAGGACTTGCTTCCTTTTTCCGAGCAAGTGAATGGTCTTTTGCTTGGTTTGGGAAGTGTTGCCCTAGTCATTAGTGCCTTGATGTTCTTCCTCTATACTCGCCTGGGTCAGGCCTTTATCGCGACGGGGGACAATCCAGATATGGCTCGCAGTTTTGGTATCAATACCAGCAGAATGGAGCTGCTTGGGTTGATTCTTTCTAATGGGATTATTGCTCTTGCGGGTGCCTTGATTGCTCAACAAGAAGGTTATGCGGATGTATCCCGTGGTATCGGGGTCATCGTAGTTGGGATGGCTAGCTTGATTATCGGTGAGGTCTTGTATGGAAATTTGACCATGTTGGAACGGTTCTTGGCCATTGCAGTGGGTGCCATCTTCTATCAGTTCTTGATTTTGGTGGTTATTTCCCTCGGTATCAATACCAGCTATCTCCGTATCTTCTCAGCCATGATTTTGGCAGTTTGCCTCATGGTTCCTGAGTTGAAAAATAAAGTCTTGAAAGGAGCCAGCCTGTCACGATGAAAGCAATTGTTGAATTAAAAAATGCCACCAAGGTGGTGACCAACGGTTTTGATGAAGAGCGCGTGATTTTGGACAATGTCAATTTGACCATCTACCAAGGGGATTTTATTACTATTTTAGGTGGAAACGGTGCTGGCAAATCAACCCTCTTCAATGTCATCGCAGGCACCCTGCCCTTGACAAGTGGTTCGGTCCACATACTTGGTGAGGATGTGACCAACTGGCCTGCTGAAAAACGGGCCAAGTATCTAGCTCGTGTCTTCCAAGATCCTAAAATGGGAACTGCTCCGCGGATGACAGTGGCAGAAAACATGCTCATTGCCAAGTATCGTGGTGAGGGACGGGGCTTAGTGCCGCGAAGATTGGTCCAAGAAAGGGAAGAATTTGCCCAGCTCTTGCCGAGAGTGGGAAATGGTTTGGAAAAGCATTTGGACACACCAGCAGGGCTTTTATCAGGTGGGCAAAGACAGGCCTTGAGTTTGTTAATGGCTAGCTTGAAGCAACCAGAGCTATTGCTCTTGGACGAGCATACTGCCGCTCTCGACCCTAAAACTAGCCAATCCTTGATGCAATTGACAGATGAATTGATTGCGACCAAGGGAATGACGGCCCTTATGGTCACTCACCAGATGGAAGATGCTCTTCGCCATGGCAATCGCTTGATTGTCATGAAAAATGGTCAGATTATCCAAGACCAAACGGCTGAAGAGAAGTCCCAGATGAAGCTGGAAGATTATTATAAGTTGTTTGACTAAAGTCTGGAGAAATCCAGGCTTTTCTTATCCTTTGAATTCTTGGTTGAAAAGAAGTATAATATATTGAATATGTCAAAGGGTGGCCTTATGGATAAATTGGTTTTTGAAAGCTTAGGGGACTTGGGAATGGCCTACACTATTGTAGAACATCCACCAGCTCGGACAACTGAGGAAGCAGACCGTTACATTGAAGGCTTAGAAGGAGTACGGACCAAGTCCTTGTTTCTGACTAATAAGAAAAAGACTGCATTTTATTTACTGATCATGGATGACCAGAAGCAGTTGGATATGGACCAGTTTCGTGATTTGGTGGGAGCCAACCGCATTCGGATGGCCTCGAGTGATAGCTTGATGGAAAAAATGCACTTGCCTGCGGGTGCGGTATCTGTTTTTGGCTTGTTACATAATGTTGATAAGGATATTCAAGTCTTTTTTGATAAAGAAATCCTTTCTGACCCCATTCTAACCTTCCACCCCAATGTTAATACGAAAACAATTTTTGTAAAGACAGAAGATGTTTTGCGTTTTGTAGAAGAGATTGGCTTTTCAGCAACGATTGTTGACTTGGGGTAACAAAGATGAGAAAATGTTTAGCTATTTGTAGTCTGTTGTGTTGTCTTTTTTTGGTAGGATGTCGGACAGGAGCAGCTTATCAGGCAAAGATTGAGCCGATGGAAGCATCGGAATTATACTCGGAAAAAGAAATTCAGGATGCTGTAGTTGTCGTTCAAGATTACTTTGATAAGCATTTTAAGAGTTGCCAATTATTGACCATTGGATATGGTGGCGATGATGAAAAGTTATTTGATGACTGGGCTGAAAACTATGGTGCAGAGGAGGCTATAGTGTTAACCTCTTCTTTCAAGGTAGCCGCTGAAGGGGCAGAACCAACCTTGGAACCAAATAGTATTCATCGGGATTGGAAATGGATTTTAGTGCGGAATGTTGGTGGAAAGTGGGAACATAGGGGGCACGGCTACTGATTTTAGGAGAGAACTCTGTTGAATTTCAGCAGAGTTTTTTGTAAATTTTCTTGAAAAATTGTATAATAGAAGCGATAGCTAAAATATAGTCTTTTAGTTTACTTTTAGTACTCGCTCCAACTATCTGGTGGATAGTTGGAGGTTGGAAATAGAGCGAACAAAGTTCGCATCAACAGCCGCAGGCATAACTCAATGCTTTCTTGTTTCTAGGTGACCAGCTGATGTACTTCGCTTTTTTGTTTTCAGGCTCAGGTACGAATAGTCCACCGGACTATTCGTATCCCCCAGATTACTTGCACAGTTAATGGACTGTGCAAGGTGGGAGATAAAACTTGCGGAGCAAGTCGTTTTTGCAAAATTAGGCAAGGCGAGTTCAAACACTCCGGTAGAGTGTTTGAAGTTGGAAATAGGGAGTGGGAAGGAACTCGACTAGTTAAAAAAGAGTTCGTCTTCCCACCCCCGCACAGTTGATTAGGTCAGATTTGGAGTGTAAAACACGAACAAATCTGCCAATCAACCACTGCGCTGAGATGTTGACACTAACTCTAAGAAGTGGCGCTGGGCTTGAGCTCAGCCTCTCTTACGTCGAAGTAATAAAAGTCAACTAAATGACGATAAATAGCAGACTGTAATTCGACTTGGGTTTCCCAAGGACCGTTGGTAAGAAAAATAAACTGGACACCTGTGGGATGTCCAAAAAGGAGAAAAAATGAGTAGCATAAAAATCATGGCTCTCGGTGGTGTACGTGAAAACGGAAAAAACCTCTATATTGCTGAAGTCAATGAACAGATTTTTGTCTTGGATGCGGGTGCTAAGTATCCAGAAAATGAGCAGTTGGGTGTTGATGTAGTTGTTCCCAACTTTGATTATTTGGAAGAAAACAAGCACCGTGTAGCTGGAGTCTTTTTGACACATGGACACGCTGATTCGATTGGAGCTTTGCCTTACCTATTGGAAAAAGTGAAAGTTCCTGTTTTTGGCTCACACTTGACCATTGAATTGGCAAAATTGATAGTCAAGAATAATAATTCAACCAAGAAGTTTAATGATTTCCATATCATCAATGCCGAGACGGAGATTGACTTTGGAGATTCAGTCGTTTCCTTCTTTAAAACGACTCACTCTATTCCTGAGAGTTTAGGAATTGTTGTCAAGACAGACCAGGGAAACATCGTTTATACAGGTGACTTTAAATTTGATCAAGCTGCTGATAAATTCTATCGTACAGACTTTGGTCGTTTGGCTGAAATTGGTTCAGAAGGTGTATTGGCTCTCTTATCTGATTCTGCCAATGCAGATAGCAATGTTCAGTCAGCAAGTATGCATGAAGCAGGCGAAGAAATTCTCAATACCATTGCAGACTGCGAAGGTCGTGTGATTGTAGCTGCTGTGGCAAGTAACATTGTTCGTATCCAGCAAATCTTTGATGCGGCAGAAGCGACAGGTCGTCGTGTTGTTTTGACTGGTCATGATGTGGAAAATATTGTCCGTACCGCTATCCAATTGAAAAAACTTCGTTTGGTCAGCGAGCGACTTTTGGTCAAGCCAAAGGATATGGGTAAATATGAAGACCATGAATTGCTGATTTTGGAAACAGGTCGTATGGGCGAGCCGTTAAATGGATTGCGTAAAATGTCTATCGGTAGACATCGCTACGTTGAAATCAAAGAAGGTGATCTAGTTTATATTGTTACCACTCCAAGTATTTCAAAAGAAGCGGTTGTTGCTCGTGTGGAGAATTTGATTTACAAGGCTGGTGGAACGGTCAAATCCATTACTAAAAACCTGCGTGTATCTGGTCATGGTAATGCGCGTGATTTGCAGCTCATGCTTAATATCCTCCGTCCTAAGTACCTCTTCCCGGTTCAAGGGGAGTATCGTCAGCTAGATGCCCATGCCAAGGCTGCGCTGGAAATCGGCATGTTCCCAGAGAATATTATTATCGTCAAGCGTGGGGATGTCATGGCTTATGAAGATGGGGATTTTGTCCATAGCGGAGCGGTTCCTGCTGGTGATGTCATGATTGACGGAAATGCCATGGGAGATGTTGGAAATATTGTCCTTCGTGACCGTAAAATCCTCTCAGAAGATGGTATCTTTATTGTGGCGATCACAGTCAACCGCCGTGAGAAGAAAATCATTTCCAAGGCCAAGGTCAATACACGTGGATTTGTCTATGTCAAGAAGAGCAAGGATATCTTGCGTGAGGCATCAGATTTGGTTAATGCAACGGTGGAAAATTACTTCACCAAGGATAGTTTTGACTGGACAGAACTCAAGAGTGCTGTTCGCGATGACTTAGCTAAATTCCTCTTTGACCAAACCAAACGTCGCCCAGCCATTTTGCCGGTGATTATGGAAGTGAAATAGAGTTTTATAAATGCAAAGAGCCCAGGGCAACCCAGGCTCTTTCTAACTAATAAGGAGAAAATTTATGGCAATCATGAAAATTGAATACCATTCAGAAGTTTTGGATATGTCCAGACAGGTAACGGTTTTATATCCCGACCGAAATCGTGTTGACAATCCTGACGATACAGATATTCCCGTGCTGTATCTCTTGCACGGGATGGGAGGAAATCAGGATTCCTGGCTCAATCGGTCGACTATTGAACGCTTGGTCCGTTATACTAATCTGATTGTTGTTATGGTCAATACAGACAAGGGGTGGTACACCAATACCACCTATGGTATGAATTATTATGATGCCATAGCGATTGAGTTGCCTCAAATCCTCAAGCGATTTTTCCCCAATATGTCTGACAAGCGGGAGAAGAATTTCATTGCTGGCTTGTCTATGGGGGGCTATGGGACTTTCAAGATTGCCATGATGACCAATCGCTTTTCTTACGCCGCCTCACTTTCAGGAGCCTTACAGGTTGATTTTACCAGTCCATCTGCTTTGGAATTAGGTAGTCCTGACTATTGGAAGGGGGTTTTTGGAGATTTCAATGACCTAGAAAATCCAAATCTACTGACTAATATTTCTAGATTTTCGGACAAGAAAACCAAGTTTTATGCCTGGTGTGGTGAGGAAGATTTTCTCTTTGAAGGGCATCAGAAGGCAGTCGGGGAGTTAAAGGAACTGGGGTTTGATATAGAGGCAAGTTTCGGACCTGGTAAACATGAGTGGTACTACTGGAACCAACAGATTGAAAAGGTCTTGGATTGGCTACCCATTGATTTCAAATTAGAAGAAAGATTGTCCTAGAATTTAAGAAAAATTTCAGAAAATAAGACTATACTGAAATCTATTTCTAGAGTGAGGTATAGTGTATGAAATTTTTTGCTTCAATTTTTAAATTTATCTGGCGAACAGTTTGGAGCTTGGTTTGGCTCTCAATGGTTTTAATGGCATGTGGTTTGGGGATGTTGTTCTATTTTCAACAGGAAGCTGCGCCTCAGATGCTACAAACTTTGGCTCAGGAAGTACAATTGATGGTTAAAGGTCAATCCGAGGTCAGTATTGAAGAGGGTGTTGATACCATTAAACACCTGACTACTGATACGGTTAATACAGCTGACCATGGACGTTGGGAAACCAATACTGCGACTGTCTATATTGAAACCCAAAATCCAACATTTAGGACTGCCTATGAAACGGCTATTGCCAATTGGAATGCGACCGGTGCCTTTACCTTAGTCCTTACCACAGATCCAAATCAGGCGGATATTATTGCTACTGAGATGAATGATGGCAATACTCAGGCGGCAGGTGAGGCCAATTCAACGACCAATTTATTGACCAATTATTATAGCTCGGTGACAGTTCGCTTGAATAGTTATTATCTGCTGAATGAAGAGTATGGTTATGATATGGATAGGATTATCCATACAGCTGAGCATGAATTGGGCCATGCCATTGGTTTGGATCATGATGATAGTCAGGCTTCTGTTATGGAATCGGCCGGTTCTAATCATGGCATTCAGCAGGCAGATATTGATGCCGTAGTGGCCTTGTATTCAGAATAGAAGGGAAAATATGTTTCGAACAATTACAAACACAATAAAACGTTATCCTGAGCAAGCTCTGCTCTTTCTCTATAATGCTGGGATTTTTGCATGGATGCAGTCTACCAGTCATTCGATTATGGAACAAATCGGTATAGATAGCAACTGGTTTGATAAAATCCCCGAACCTATCAAGGCCTGGACAGGGGCGAGCTTGGAGAGTATGCAGACCTTACTCAATTCTTCGGCTTGGGGCTGGCTGATTGTGTCCATGATTTTGATGATGCTTATCCGATTTATCAAAGGTGTGATTAAGTTTGTCATTATGCTGATTATTATCGGCGGCGGTCTTTATCTACTTTGGCAGAATAAGGAATTGCTTAGTGGTTTGGTCTAAATATTTTTTGAGAAGGACAGTGGCTGAAAAGTCGCTGTTTTTTGCTGAAATCAGAAAAAGGATTCCGCACTGTTACCCTAAATTATGGTACAATATTTTTATGATTATTCTAAGCGGAAACAAGATTGAACGCTCATTTGCGGGCGAAGTTTTATTTAACAATATCAACATTCAAGTCGATGAACGGGATCGGATTGCCCTTGTCGGAAAAAATGGGGCAGGCAAGTCTACTCTGCTTAAAATCCTTGTCGGAGAAGAAGCAGCGACCAGCGGTGACATTTCAACCAAGCGTGATTTGTCCCTTTCTTACCTGGCACAGGACAGCCGTTTTGAGTCGGAAAATACAATTTATGATGAAATGCTCCATGTCTTTGACGACTTGCGGATGACGGAGAAACGCCTGCGGTCTATGGAAGAGCAGATGGGTAGTCTATCTGGTAGTGAACTCGACCAGCTCATGAAGACTTATGATAGTCTGTCGGAGGAATTTCGTCTGGCAGGTGGCTTTAACTATGAGGCGGATATCCGTGCTATTTTGAATGGTTTTAAGTTTGACCAGACCATGTGGGACATGAAAATCTCCGAACTCTCAGGCGGTCAGAATACTCGACTTGCTCTTGCGAAGATGCTTCTTGAAAGCCCAGAGTTATTGGTCCTGGACGAGCCGACCAACCACCTAGACATTGAAACCATTGCTTGGTTGGAAAACTACCTCGTGCATTACAAGGGAGCCTTGATTATTGTCAGCCACGACCGGTATTTCTTGGACAAGGTGGCGACCATAACGCTGGACTTGACCAAGCATTCCTTGGACCGTTATGTGGGTAATTATTCTCAGTTTGTTGAGCTCAAAGAGCAGAAGTTGCAAACGGAATTGCAAAACTATGAAAAGCAACAGAAGGAAATTGCCAAGTTAGAAGACTTTGTCCAGAAAAATATCGTCCGTGCTTCGACCACCAAGCGTGCTCAGGCTAGACGCAAGCAGTTGGAAAAGATGGATCGATTGGACAAGCCATCAACTGGTCAGAAGTCAGCTAATATGACCTTCCAGTCGGATAAGACTTCTGGCAATATCGTCTTGACAGTGGAAAATGCTGCGGTGGGTTACGATGGAGATATCCTTTCTCAGCCCATTTCTATTGACCAACGGAAACTCGATGCCATTGCCATTGTCGGCCCGAATGGAATCGGAAAAACAACCCTGCTCAAATCAATCATCGGAGCTCTGCCATTTATCAAAGGGGAAGCCAAGCTAGGAGCCAACGTGGAAGTGGGCTACTACGACCAGACCCAGTCGGCCCTGACGCCTTCCAACACGGTCTTGGAGGAGCTCTGGTCCGCCTTTCCGACCACGCCTGAAGTGGAGATCCGCAACCGCCTTGGAGCCTTTCTCTTCTCGGGTGACGATGTCAAAAAGTCCGTTTCCATGCTATCGGGTGGGGAAAAGGCCCGCCTGCTCCTCGCTAAGCTGTCCATGGAAAACAATAACTTCCTCATTCTTGACGAGCCGACCAACCACCTGGACATCGACAGCAAGGAAGTGCTGGAAAATGCCCTCATCGACTTTGACGGCACTCTGCTTTTTGTCAGCCACGACCGCTATTTCATCAACCGCGTCGCCACCAAGGTGCTCGAAATCTCGGAAACTGGCTCCACGCTCTACTTGGGCGACTATGACTATTATTTGGAGAAAAAGGCAGAGCAGGAAGCAGAAGCCCAGCCTGACCAGCTAGAAAGTACTAGCCAATCAGCCGGAGCCATGGACTACCAAGCTCAAAAGGAAAACCAAAAAGAGCAACGCAAACTAGCCCGCCGCATCGAGCAAATCGAGGAAGAAATTGACAGTATCGAAAACCGTCTGAGCGAGCTCAACCAAGCCATGCTAGAAACAAACGATATCGGCCAGTTGACCGATTACCAAAAAGAAATCGACCAACTGACCAGCCAGCAAGAAAGCCTTATGGAAGAATGGGAAGAATTATCTGAGCAATTAGGTTAGGTTGACAGCAAGTTGACAAGAGGTTCAAACCTTTGATAGAACAGGATTGCAAGCCAGTCTTGCGGAGTTAGCAAGACCACCTTTCGCTAAAAAAGTCCAGAGCAAGCCAGTCTTTCTTGGCAAACATTGACCGACAGGCTAAGATAAGTTTAGGACCTGCTAGACAGGATCCCGAGAGGAGAAAAAATGAACTTTGGACAGCAAATCAAAGACTTACGAAAAAAGGAAGGCTTAACTCAAGAGCAGTTTGCCCTCAAACTCAATGTGACCAGGCAGGCCGTTTCCAACTGGGAAAATGACAAAAACCTGCCCGACTTGGAACTTTTGATTCTCATGTCCTCTGTCTTTTCGATCTCCTTAGATCAACTTATCTTAGGAGGAACTGACATGAACAACATGACAGAAAAACTTGTCAAAGACGGTCGCGAAGGCCGCCGTACCCAGATGCACCTGACAATTACCCTTATTGGAACCTTTCTGATGGTATTGGGCCTATTCTGCTTTTTCGTTAAAGCTAATTCCGTTGAATACATTGATGCTGAAGGCATTCTACATGAGAACTTTTACCTGATTCCAATTGGCTTCCTCTTCCTATTAGTAGGAGGCATGACCAGTTTGATTTCAGCTATCACCTATCTTCGCTTTAGAAAAGAACACAAATAAGATGACCAAACACCAACGTTTTGCTAATAGCGACCAATTTTTCGCCTGTCCACATTGTGGGCAGGGTCTTGGTCTTGACCAGAGCAGTCTTCGCTGCCCCAACCGCCACACCTTCGACATTGCCAAGCAGGGCTACGTCAACCTGGCACCCCAGGTCAAGCAGTCGGCCAATTACCACAAGTCTAGCTTTGAAAACCGCCAGGCCTTTTTAGAGGCAGGCTATTACAATCATCTCTATGAGGCTTTGGAGGGGAAAATAGCAGAGCTGGGGTTATGTTCTGTCCTAGACATCGGTTGTGGGGAGGGCTTTTATTCCCGCAAATTAGCCGAGAAAATGGACTTGGACATACTTGCTTTTGATATTTCCAAGGATTCCATTCTCCTAGCAGCCAAATCTGACAGTACCAAGTCGGTCAAATGGTTTGTCGGTGACTTGACCAAGTTACCCATTCAAGACAAGACCATTGACGGTATCTTGGACATCTTCTCCCCAGCCAATTATCAGGAGTTTGACAGAGTGCTGAAAGCTGGCGGGGCTATTCTCAAGCTGGTCCCAGGCCCCAATCACCTCAAGGAGCTCCGCCATTTAGCCAAAGATCAACTCCGCAAGGAATCCTATGATAACCAGGATATTGTGGACCATTTCAAGTCTTACCTGGGGCAGGTGGAGCAAGTGCTAGTCAGTCGAACCATGCCAATTACAGCCGCCCATGCTCAAGTCTTGGCAGACATGACGCCTCTCTTTTTCCAAGTGGACCAGTCCAAGTTGGATTTGAGCCAGTTGACCGAGATTACGGTTGAGGGAGTGCTCCTGGTTGGAACCATATAAAAATGAAACCGCCTCTGATTTCAGAAGCGGTTTATTATGATGTCTTTCAAAAGGTACTTTGATCCCCCTCAAAAAAACTAAAGTATTGAAAGGTAAAGAGTTCGATAACAAAAAATAGGATATTCAATTTTGCAAAACATGTAAAAACGTTTCCAAAAAACTAAACAAAAAGCGCAAA
The DNA here is from genome assembly GCF_036680365.1 of Streptococcus sp. SS-4456. Lineage (NCBI taxonomy): Bacteria > Bacillati > Bacillota > Bacilli > Lactobacillales > Streptococcaceae > Streptococcus > Streptococcus sp. SS-4456. The sequence continues at coordinate 16,273 of NZ_JAVIHI010000042.1, forward strand.
AAAAAAAAGCAAATTCAAAAACTATTTCAAACATTTTTTAGGAAAAATTGAAAACGAAATCAAGGTTATTCGGTGAATATATTGATTCAACAACATTGACAAAATATGATGTAGTCGTGTATAATGGAAAGATTATCGAATTTAAAAACATTAGTTAGTTTATATATTAACGCAATAAGTTGCTCGCTGTGTTTTTGGTTTTAAAAGTAATATAATAGGAGAAAAATATATGTTCAGAAAAAACAGGGACAATATTACCGAAGTATCTCGAAAAAGTCGTGTAAAAATGCATAAATCCGGTAAGCACTGGGTGAGGACAGTCATGTCGCAAATCGGTTTGATGCG
>NZ_JAVIHI010000043.1:0-15680 GCF_036680365.1 Streptococcus sp. SS-4456
AAAACCCAACCCCCCCCCCCCCCCCCCCACCCCGGGGGGGGGGGGCCCCAAAAATAGCGGGGATACTATATGTTATCAAATGTCTTATAGGAGAAGGAATATGAAACATAGAAAACTGCTACTGAGCACGGCTGCACTAGTTGCCACTGCTAGCTCTGCCATTCAAGTAAGTGCAGAAGAAGTTACCCCTTTGGTAGAATCTTCTAGTCCAGAAGTGGTGGTAGAAACTTCTGAAAAGTCTACTGTTGAACAAGCAAAAGCTCTTGTGGAACAAACTGGACAAGTTGCAGCTGAAACACAAACTGCTCAAAATGAAGCAAAATCTACACTTAATAATGCTCAAACTGAACTTAATAGCGCAACTAAAACTCAAAACGAAAATAATGCTACTATTGCTCAAGCTGAACAAACAATTGCTGAGACAGAAACTGCTATCGCTCAAGCTCAAACCGAACTTGAAGCTACTAATCAAACTGTCGCTGAAGCTACTGAAACTGTAGAAACTGAAATTGCAGCTAACCCTAATGCTGAACAAGCACTTGCTGAAGCAGAAAAAGCTGAATTTACAGCAAATGCTGCTAATGATGTTGCTACAACTAATGTAACTGCAGCTACTAAACAAGTAACTGAAGCTACAAAAAATGTTGAACAAGCACAAAGTGATGTAAATAATGCTGCTTCTAATCTTACGAATGCTCAAAATGCAGTAACAACTGCTGAATCAACTGTCGAAGCTAAAACTACTGCTCTAAACAACGCTCAAACGGCCCTTTATACTAAACAAGCTGAAGTTGACGCTAAAACAGCTGAATTGACACAAACTGTAGCAGATGCCGGTGCTGAAACAATTACTAAAACATCACTAGTTAAAGCTGAAAATATTGATGCCAGCGTTGAACATAATGGTGTTTGGGAAAAAGCAGAAACTGTTGCTGCACCATCTAATTTCCAAAAAATGTATCTTGCTAAAGAAAAAATGATTTTTGATGGCCAAGCTGTAGAAAACATTGTACTTACACCAGAACAACAAGCTGAATATAATGAAAAAGGTTATTATATTTATAAACCTAATGCTAAAGCTATTGCAGATTACTTCTTGGAATATGTAAATGAATTGCGACGTATCAATGGTATCTCTGTAAAAATGACTTACTCTGCTGAAGTTCAAGCATTTGCTCAAGCTCGTGCTGAAGAAATGCTAGCTAATAGTAAAGTATCTCATGCAACGAGCCTTACAAGTAATGGCCTGAAGGATTGGGAAAATGTTGGAGCAACAAGTTTCTTTGAAAACACCTCAGCAAGTAATGGTATCCAGTCAGATAAAGCTCTAGCTTACCACTTAGTATATCGTTATTTCTCAGAATACTCTAATCCAACTACAGGTAAAGCTGCGTATGGCCACCGTAATAACCTATTGTTTACACAAACAGATATGGGAACAGGTGTTGCTTATAAGATTACAGCTAATAATAGGTTCGCTATTTATACGGCATCTATTGGTAACGAACCTAAAAACGAATGGTTGTTCATTGATGGCTTCGAAACAGACGTTACTTATGAAACTGTTACTACTAATGGTATTACTTCAACCGTTCAGTATTACAAAGGTCAACGCTTGAAATTCTTGCCACAAACTACATTTGTTTACTATACAACTGTTACTACAACCGAACCAAATGCTGCATTTACTGCTGCTCAAAAAGCTCTTACTGATTACACATCTACAGCTAAAACCACTATTGCTACTTTGACTAACAATGTTAAAACAGCTCAAACTGAACTAAGTACAGCTCAAGCAAACCTACAAACTGCTAAAAGTAATCTTGCTACAGTTGTAGCTAAAGGTGATGGTAAAGTTGCTTTGCAAAATGCTAAAAATGAACTTGCTACTGCTCAAACAAATCTACAAACTGCTAAAAGTGCTCAACTAAAAACTGCTAGCGAATTGGCTGTTGCTAAAGCTAAACTTGAACAAGTTCAAAAAGCAAATCAATCATTGGTTGACGCTAAAGCTAAACTAGTAGCTGCTCAAAATAAAGTAAGTGAAACGCAAACTAAATTGAATAATCTAGTGGCGACAAAACAAGATGCAACTGAAAAACTCACTGCAGCGACAGCATTGGTTAATGCAATTGAAAATCGAGTACAAGCTGCTAAACAAGCTGTTGCAGATGCTACACTCGTATATGATGCGGCTGTCAAAGCCAATACTGAAGCACAGAATGATTATTTAGAGGCGAAAGAAGTGTTGGCTCGCTTGCTTGTCCTTTCTGAAGATAAGACGGTTTCTGTCTTGGAAGACGGCACAATCATCGCCTTGCCAGCTACAGCTCCTCAGGCACCAGCTTTACCAAGCCTAAGCCTAGAACAATACCTTGCTGACAAGCAGAGTCAAATTGTTACAGAGGGTAACCAGCCAGTTCCTGTCTATAATGAATCAGGACAAGTCGTAGATTATAAGGCAACTCCATTGCCACCGGTTGCTCAAGCACCTGCAGGGAAAACGCAAGTAACTAGTAAGACAGCTACTCTACCAAATACAGGCTCTACTACTAGCCAGTTGGCCTATATTGGACTAGCTCTTGGTGGACTTGTATTATTTGTAGATCGTCGCAGAAAAAATAATTAAAAAAGTGGGTTTTCCCACTTTTTTTGCATTTTCCTACGAATAAATAAGTAGGAGGATATAAAATGTATAATAAAGTTATTTTAATCGGTCGCTTGACGGCCCAACCTGAACTCACTCAAACACCAACTGGCAAAAATTTGACTCGTGTAACAGTCGCAGTCAATCGCCGATTTAAGACTGAAAATGGTGAGCGTGAAGCAGATTTTCTTAATGTTATTTTCTGGGGCAAACTGGCGGAAACACTTGTCTCCTATGGTAGCAAGGGTAGTCTGATTTCTATTGACGGTGAGTTGCGAACGCGAAAATACGAAAAAGACGGCAGCAACCACTATGTGACGGAAATCTTAGGACAATCCTTCCAGTTGCTCGAAAGCCGTGCCCAACGTGCCATGCGTGAAAATAACACAGGCGATGACCTAGCTGACTTGGTTCTGGAAGAGGAGGAATTACCGTTTTAAAGCAATATCGGTCCTAAGACTGATGGAGAATGAGAAAAAGTAGGCTATACTATAGTCAATCCTAAATATTTTTCATATCTCCTTAAAAACACCGACGAAAGTTGGTGTTTTTTGTGGTTATTTTCTAAATTTCCACCATTCTATCAGCATGATAATTAGAGAAAGTAGGAGAACTCCGTAGAAGAAAAATATGATGTAATGAGGGTGGGAAAAGAGAAGCAACCAGACTAGCCAGAGTAGATAGGCGAAAATGATTTTGCCCCAAAAGCCCAATTTACGTTTTAAAAACCATTCAGCAAAACTTTCGTGAACGGAAAATCGACTTTCAAGGTAATCTGTTTTTAGCTCTCTAAAAAATTTCATGAATACCTCCAAACTTTTTAAAAATAGTATAACATAGTTTACCAATAATGAATAGGTAAATTCTACCTCATACTTAAGAAGGATTTTCACGAAAAGGAATAGAATTTTCTTGACTATTTTTGACCAAGTGATACAATAGGAAATGTGAATTAGCACTCGGAGGTAAAGAGTGCTAAAAAGACCAGGAGGTAATACCATGTTGAAACCGTTGGGCGATCGTATCGTCGTAAAAATTAAAGAAAAAGAACAAACAGTTGGTGGCTTTGTCCTTGCGGGGGCAAGCCAAGAAAAGACAAAAGAAGCAAGTATCCTTGCAGTTGGTCAAGGGATTCGCACCTTGAATGGTGACTTGGTTGCCCCTGCGGTTGCAGTGGGCGATACAGTATTGATTGATGCGCATGCTGGTGTAGAAGTCAAAGACGGTGATCAGAACGTTCACATTATCCGTGAAGCAGACATTTTGGCAATCGTAGAATAGAGGTAGAAAAATGGCAAAAGAAATCAAATTTGCAGCAGATGCACGTGAAAGCATGGTCCGTGGTGTCGATATTTTGGCGGATACTGTCAAAGTAACCTTGGGGCCGAAAGGTCGCAATGTCGTTTTGGAAAAAGCCTACGGCTCACCACTCATTACCAACGACGGTGTGACTATTGCTAAAGAAATTGAATTGGAAGACCATTTTGAAAATATGGGTGCTAAGCTGGTATCCGAAGTAGCGTCAAAAACCAATGACATCGCTGGTGACGGTACAACAACTGCCACTGTTTTGACTCAAGCTATTGTTCGTGAAGGATTGAAAAACGTAACTGCAGGTGCCAACCCAATCGGAATTCGTCGCGGGATTGAAGCCGCGGTTGCGACTGCGGTTGAAGCCTTGAAAGCTCAGGCAAGTCCAGTATCCAATAAAGCTGAAATTGCTCAAGTTGCGGCTGTGTCTTCGCGCTCTGAAAAAGTTGGTGAGTACATTTCAGAAGCAATGGAGCGCGTGGGTACAGATGGTGTTATCACTATTGAGGAATCTCGCGGTATGGAAACTGAGCTGGATGTCGTTGAAGGTATGCAGTTCGACCGTGGTTATCTGTCACAATACATGGTAACAGATAACGAGAAAATGGTGGCAGAACTTGAAAATCCATTTATCTTGATTACAGATAAGAAGATTTCTCACATCCAAGATATTTTGCCATTATTGGAAAGTATTCTTCAAACTAGTCGCCCACTCTTGATTATTGCTGACGATGTGGATGGTGAAGCACTTCCTACCCTTGTTCTTAACAAGATTCGTGGTACATTCAACGTTGTTGCTGTTAAGGCGCCAGGCTTTGGCGACCGTCGTAAGGCCATGTTGGAAGACATTGCAATCTTGACAGGTGGTACAGTTATTACAGAAGACCTGGGACTGGAACTCAAAGATGCGACTATTGAAGCGCTTGGTCAAGCGGCTAAGGTTGTGGTCGACAAGGATGGTACAACCATTGTTGAAGGCGCGGGCAATCCAGAAGCCATTGCCAACCGTGTGGCCGTAATCAAATCACAAATTGAGGTGACAACTTCAGAATTTGACCGTGAAAAATTACAAGAGCGTTTGGCAAAATTGTCTGGCGGTGTTGCTGTTATCAAAGTCGGTGCCGCTACTGAGACTGAGTTGAAAGAAATGAAACTCCGTATCGAAGATGCCCTCAACGCAACACGTGCCGCAGTTGAAGAAGGAATCGTTGCCGGTGGTGGTACAGCCCTTGTCAATGTTATCGATAGCGTAGCGAAATTGGAGTTGACAGGCGATGATGAAACTGGACGCAATATTGTCCTGCGTGCTTTGGAAGAGCCAGTACGTCAGATTGCCTATAACGCAGGCTATGAAGGTTCAGTTATCATTGATAAATTGAAGAATTCTGAGCTTGGAACAGGCTTTAACGCTGCGACAGGCGAATGGGTCAACATGATGGACGCAGGTATCATTGACCCTGTTAAAGTTACTCGTTCTGCTCTTCAAAATGCAGCTTCTGTAGCTAGCTTGATTTTGACGACAGAAGCAGTCGTTGCCAATAAGCCAGAACCAGCCGCTCCAGCTATGCCACAAGGTATGGATGGAATGGGTATGGGCTACTAAGAAATAGCAAAATGACACAGCTGCTTGGCTGTGTTTTTCTTGAAAATTTCAAACATATCTATTTGACAAGGTCTTCTAGCTGTGGTATTATATTAGACGGTACTTTTTACTTTTGGTCTCTCAAGAGTGTACAGGGACGTGCTGACAATTGTTGCAAAAGTACACACAGATAGGGGTTGTCACCAATGCCTTATCACCAAAAATAAAAAATATATACAGGAGAATGTAGATGCCTACAATTAACCAGTTGGTACGTAAACCACGTAAGTCTAAAGTAGAAAAATCTAAATCACCAGCTTTGAACGTTGGTTACAACAGCCGTAAAAAAGTTCAAACAAACGTTTCATCACCACAAAAACGCGGTGTTGCAACTCGTGTCGGAACAATGACACCTAAAAAACCTAACTCAGCCCTTCGTAAATTTGCTCGTGTACGTTTGAGCAACCTTATCGAAGTTACTGCTTACATCCCAGGTATCGGTCACAACTTGCAAGAGCACAGCGTTGTTCTTCTTCGTGGTGGACGTGTAAAGGACCTTCCAGGGGTACGTTACCATATCGTTCGTGGTGCGCTTGATACTGCAGGTGTTAACGATCGTAAGCAAGGCCGTTCTAAATACGGTACTAAACGTCCAAAAGGCTAAGAAGGGGGAAATATAAATGAGTCGTAAAAATCAAGCGCCTAAGCGCGAAGTATTGCCAGATCCATTGTATAACTCAAAATTGGTAACTCGTTTGATTAACCGTGTTATGTTGGACGGTAAACGTGGTACTGCTGCATCAATCGTTTACGGTGCTTTTGATCAAATCAAAGAAGCAACTGGTAACGATGCACTTGAAGTATTTGAAACAGCAATGGAAAACATCATGCCTGTACTTGAAGTACGTGCACGTCGTGTCGGTGGTTCTAACTACCAAGTCCCAGTTGAAGTTCGTCCAGAGCGTCGTACAACACTTGGTCTTCGTTGGTTGGTAACAATCGCTCGTAACCGTGGTGAGCACACTATGATCGATCGCCTTGCGAAAGAAATCATGGACGCAGCAAACAACACGGGTGCAGCTGTTAAGAAACGTGAAGACACCCACAAAATGGCAGAAGCAAACCGCGCATTCGCACACTTCCGCTGGTAAGATAGGATATTTTAGCGTTAAACAAATGCTAGACAAAATAGGAAAATTGACGCAGAAACTTCAGTTTCTAGGAGATTTTATCTTTTTGGCAGACATTTGTAGCTAAAATTCAACTAAGATTAAGATACGAGGGCGTCAAGCAACTCCAAGACAAAATAGAGAAGCGAAGCAGATTGTTGTGCAATCAATGAGGTTCTCACCTAAAGGTAGCCCCATTTGTAATTGGCTAAAGCCAAAACAACTGCGTCTCTTATTGTCAGTGAGTTGTAGTCCGAGTTCAATTAGGATGGGAGGACATTAAGTCAGTTCTACATAAATCAATTGAGATTATGGTAGCAACTTATCGTTCAACCATCACAAATCGGATTGAGGCTTGCCTCATCCACTTCACACCATTAGTAAGAAATCAAGCGGGTGGGACTTGCCCACTCGCTTTTCTTAAAATATGGTATAATCAGAATAGAAATCTAAAAATATAGGAGAACAAACCTCATGGCACGCGAATTTTCATTAGAAAAAACTCGTAATATCGGTATCATGGCGCACGTTGACGCGGGTAAAACAACGACAACTGAGCGTATTCTTTACTACACTGGTAAAATCCACAAAATCGGTGAAACTCACGAAGGTGCATCACAAATGGACTGGATGGAGCAAGAGCAAGAGCGTGGTATCACTATCACATCTGCTGCGACAACAGCTCAATGGAACGACCACCGTGTAAACATCATCGACACACCAGGACACGTGGACTTCACAATCGAAGTACAACGTTCACTTCGCGTTCTTGATGGTGCGGTAACCGTTCTTGACTCACAATCAGGTGTTGAGCCACAAACTGAAACAGTATGGCGTCAAGCAACTGAATACGGTGTTCCACGTATCGTATTCGCTAACAAAATGGATAAAATCGGTGCTGACTTCCTTTACTCAGTAAGCACACTTCATGAGCGTCTTCAAGCAAATGCTCACCCAATCCAATTGCCAATCGGTTCTGAAGATGAGTTCCGTGGTATCATCGACTTGATCAAGATGAAAGCTGAAATCTATACTAACGACCTTGGTACAGATATTCTTGAAGAGGATATTCCAGCTGAATACCTTGACCAAGCTCAAGAATACCGTGAAAAATTGGTTGAAGCAGTTGCTGAAACTGATGAAGAATTGATGATGAAATACCTTGAAGGTGAAGAAATCACAAACGAAGAATTGAAAGCTGCTATCCGTAAAGCGACTATCAATGTTGAATTCTTCCCAGTATTGTGTGGATCTGCCTTCAAGAACAAAGGTGTTCAATTGATGCTTGATGCGGTTATCGACTACCTTCCAAGCCCAATTGATATCCCAGCTATCAAAGGTATCAACCCAGATACAGATGCTGAAGAAGAGCGTCATGCTTCTGATGAAGAGCCATTTGCAGCTCTTGCCTTCAAGATCATGACTGACCCATTCGTAGGCCGTTTGACATTCTTCCGTGTCTACTCAGGTGTCCTTAACAGCGGTTCATACGTAATGAACACTTCTAAAGGTAAACGTGAGCGTATCGGACGTATCCTTCAAATGCACGCAAACAGCCGTCAAGAAATTGAAACTGTTTACGCAGGTGACATCGCCGCTGCGGTTGGTTTGAAAGATACTACAACTGGTGACTCATTGACAGATGAAAAAGCAAAAGTAATCCTTGAGTCAATCCACGTTCCAGAACCAGTTATCCAATTGATGGTTGAGCCTAAGTCTAAAGCTGACCAAGATAAGATGGGTATTGCCCTTTCTAAATTGGCTGAAGAAGATCCAACATTCCGCGTTGAAACAAACGTTGAAACTGGTGAAACAGTTATCTCTGGTATGGGTGAGTTGCACTTGGATGTCCTTGTTGACCGTATGCGTCGTGAATTCAAGGTTGAAGCAAACGTAGGTGCTCCTCAAGTATCATACCGTGAAACATTCCGCGCTTCTACACAAGCTCGTGGTTTCTTCAAACGCCAGTCTGGTGGTAAAGGTCAATTCGGTGACGTTTGGATCGAATTCACACCAAACGAAGAAGGAAAAGGTTTCGAGTTCGAGAACGCTATCGTCGGTGGTGTGGTTCCACGTGAATTCATCCCAGCGGTTGAAAAAGGTCTCGTAGAATCTATGGCTAACGGTGTTCTTGCTGGTTACCCAATCGTTGACGTTAAAGCTAAGCTTTACGATGGTTCATACCACGATGTCGACTCATCAGAAACAGCCTTCAAAGTGGCAGCATCTCTTGCCCTTAAGGAAGCTGCTAAATCAGCTCAACCAACTATCCTTGAGCCAATGATGCTTGTAACAATTACTGCACCAGAAGATAACCTTGGTGACGTTATGGGTCACGTTACTGCACGTCGTGGTCGCGTTGACGGTATGGAAGCTCGTGGTAACACACAAATCGTTCGTGCTTATGTGCCACTTGCTGAAATGTTCGGTTACGCAACTGTTCTTCGTTCAGCAACACAAGGTCGCGGTACTTTCATGATGGTATTTGACCACTACGAAGATGTACCAAAATCTGTACAAGATGAAATCATCAAGAAAAACGGCGGCAACGCTTAATTGCTTGCCCAAGCCTGCTCGAAAGAGCGGGCTTTTTTCATACCTTCTATCTCTCTTTCGTCAAGAACAAAATGAAAACCACCAGTTAAACTGGTGGCTGAGAAGATGTTGTAGTTCACTAAAAATCACCTCCAACAGTCTAGGGCTGAACTGTGGCAAGTGGAAGTCGGACAAACCAAGTGGAAAGCAAATAATCAAGTAGACGTTTTCCCGTCCCTATTAGATATAAAATCATTGTTCTTGGATGGGGAATATTTTAAAGTATTGTAATTGTTCTTGATACAGTTTTGTGTATTTTTTGGCTTGTGAAAGGCTGGATAATACTGTTTGTGTACGAGTTGGGTAGTCGGTGATGATACCATCTACTTCTATGGTGTCTGCTTGTTGTACTCCTTCAGGAGTATTGACAGTCCATACGTAGAAAGATTTTCCCGATTTGCGAATATAATTGAGTAAATCATCAGTGAGTTGATCCAAGGGAACACTATAGCCAGTCAGGTTAGGTAATTCAATTTCCGGAGGTGCACTCATCAATAAGTAGGTTTCAAATTTTGGAGCATACTTTAGAATAGCGTTTATGAAATGAGGGTCAGCAGACTGAAGCTGATGCCCCTCCTCTTCAAAGCTTGCTTGGTATTTCTTCATAAAATTGTCTACCATTTGGGAACTATCTAGTGCAGAAGTTTTAAAATCAATTAAGAGTTTTTGATTTTGTGCCCTAGCTTCAATTAGAATTTGGTCAAAACTTGCAATTTTGGCAGAATAGCCAGCCGCATCTGTTATAGTGGTTTCTGTTAAGTTTGCTAAAGTTAAATCATGGGGACGATAGTCTACACCAGCCCAATTGATTAAACTTGCATCGTGAAAAGCAATAAAATCTAGGTCAGCTGTTTCCCAAAGGTCGATTTCGATGTAGTCTGGCTGGCTCTTACTTGCTAATTGCAGTGCTTCAACGGTATTTTCAATAGCGTGGTGGTCGTTTAAAGCGCGATGAGAAATAATAAGTGGCGCTTTTGGGGTATGAAAGGAGGCTTCATATCGGGCTAATAAGAAGACCGGCACAACTGGAAGGAAGATGAAAAGGAGAGAAGAGGGCTTCCACCAAGTAAATTTTTCGTTAAAGAGTATTTTCCACCAGAACCACAAGGTAAGTGTGAGCGCAAGGACTAAACTACTGTAAAGAAAAGCGAAAAATAGGCTATAGTTCATTTGCACATGACTAGGAAAAATAGTAGAGATGACTGGCTGGATGGATATGCTGATTGTATTTAATACATACCATAATCCTAAACTGAATAAAGGAGTGAGAATGCTGAGGATGGATTTTTGAAATTTAGACCGATGTTTTCTTTTGGATAAGTGTTTCTGGCGGATTTTTGAGTATTTTGTCGGCATAGGAGTAATAACTTTCTAAAACATTACTTATGATTGTATCAAATTTTATAGGTTTTATCCAATTGCATCAGTAAGTTTTCAGAAATTCCATGCAGTTCCGACAATATTAACAATGAAACTATATGAAATTCTTGCTTTTTTATTGAATAAGTTATATAATAAAAACGTTGAAAAGATGCTTGTAGGCTTACAAGTTAATATTTTCACAAAAGGATTAAAAGGCTTGCCTTTTAAAATAAAGAACTCGATTTTCATAAGGAGGAAATCATTCATGGTAGTTAAAGTTGGTATTAACGGTTTCGGACGTATCGGTCGTCTTGCTTTCCGTCGTATCCAAAACGTAGAAGGTGTTGAAGTTACTCGTATCAACGACCTTACAGACCCAGTAATGCTTGCACACTTGTTGAAATACGACACAACTCAAGGTCGTTTCGACGGTACTGTTGAAGTTAAAGACGGTGGTTTCGAAGTTAACGGTAAATTCGTTAAAGTTTCTGCTGAGCGTGAGCCAGGAAAAATTGACTGGGCTGCTGACGGCGTAGAAATCGTTCTTGAAGCAACTGGTTTCTTCACTTCAAAAACTGCTGCTGAGCAACATATCCACGAAAATGGTGCTAAGAAAGTTGTTATCACTGCTCCTGGTGGTAACGATGTTAAGACTATCGTTTTCAACACTAACCACGATATCCTTGATGGTACTGAAACAGTTATCTCAGGTGCTTCATGTACTACAAACTGTTTGGCACCAATGGCTAAAGCTCTTCACGATGCATTTGGCGTTCAAAAAGGTTTGATGACTACAATCCACGGTTACACTGGTGACCAAATGGTTCTTGACGGACCACACCGTGGTGGTGACCTTCGTCGTGCTCGTGCTGCTGCTGCGAACATCGTTCCTAACTCAACTGGTGCTGCTAAAGCTATCGGCTTGGTAATCCCAGAATTGAACGGTAAACTTGACGGTGCTGCACAACGTGTTCCAGTTCCAACAGGTTCTGTAACTGAATTGGTTGCAACTCTTAACAAGAAAGTTACTGCTGAAGAAGTAAACGCTGCTATGAAAGCTGCTGCTACTGAATCATACGGTTACACTGAAGATCAAATCGTTTCTTCAGATATCGTAGGTATCTCATTCGGTTCATTGTTCGATGCAACTCAAACTAAAGTTCTTGACGTTGATGGTGAGCAATTGGTTAAAGTTGTTTCATGGTACGACAACGAAATGTCTTACACTGCACAACTTGTTCGTACTCTTGAGTACTTCGCAAAAATCGCTAAATAATCCTTAGTGAAAATCAAAGAGGCTTCGGCCTCTTTTTTTTTTACACAAAGAACACATATAACTATGTTTTGTGCAAAAAAGCTTGTTATACTATGCATAACAAGTATTGACTTACCAGTCAATACTTAATCTAAGAGTAACATGGAGAAAGTTATGAAAAAATTTCTAAACCTACCCCCTAAGTTCATTCGCTTTGTTTTCTTACTTGTTGCGGTGTTGGCTTGCCTATCATTTGCTTATTCACGATATGAAAATTATCGGTTAACTCCACGTATCAGTGAGGAAGTGAAAAATGCTCCCTTAAAGATTGATACTAGTTCAGTAGTATTAGAAGATGGTAAGTCCTATCGACTACCGAGAAACATTGCTAATTTAGTAGGTGTTTATACAGGGCTTGAGAATGGGCATGAAGTTCAAGTAAGAGTTAATCCTGACGGTACCTATGAAATAATTAGTAAGGGGGAGCGATTTACTGAAACATATTTGGATAAGAATGGAGAGCTTCGCTATAAGCAGGAAGAAACGGTTGGATTAGAAATAGGTATTCTTGTAGAGGAGCATGGTTATGTTCGATTTTATCGGTATAAAGATACTATAGATGATGATACGCTGGCGGGGCTAGAGATATTATCAAATGGCTTATATATAGATAGTGATGGTAAAGTTGATCTTTTAAAATCCATGTTCCAGAAGCTTCGGAGAGAAGCAGTTTTCCGCCATAATGAATATGTTCCGCAAGATGTGTTGACGATTGATGAAACAAATGCAGTGTTTACTCCTAATTTTTTACTGTTTGACAAGGAGAAACTGGTTAGCTATTCCCATTATCATGCACATAGTTTTAGAGATGGTCCCTTTAAGACAAGTTATACTCCAAAATCTGAATTCACAAAATCCAAAGATGTTTATGACATTTGGGAACAACCGATTGAGAAATGGGCAATTGAGGAAGTCTTGATAGAGGAAGTCACCTTATCCGACTTTTTACAAATGTATGGCTCGAGTATTCGGAAAACAGCTAAGGGGCTGTGGCAGATTGCTAATAATAAAGTTACTGATCCGACAGATACAGAGTTGGAGACTTATATCAAAGAAAACGGTCGAGCATTAACGGATGAGGAATTGGCTCATATCAAGAAGAAGTACGGAGTGGAGTTTGATGTTTCGTTTGGTATTGAGAATAAGGGATATTTTACGACCATAAATGTTTTCGGCTGGTCTGAGGATACTGGTTTTGACGAATTTGGGCTCCTGAAGGAGAATGGGAGGTTTTAGGAAACATATGTTATCAATAGCATCAGATATTGTCACGATTATTGGAGGTCTGACCATTGTAGGAAGTCTTTATCAGTATCTAAAAGCAAAAAGTTTTGAGAAAGAAGTATCTTTTCTGGAAATCATTGACAGTTTTAATTCTTCTATAGAAGTGATGGAAGAAAAATTAGAGCTAATTGAGGGCTGGAATGATTATATTCTATATGAGGAAGGTCCGGAGGTATTTGATAAACAATTAAATCAATTACGGATGCAGGAAAGTCGTTCTCAAAAGAATATGCTTTATTTGGACATGCTCAAGACACTTATTACCTATTCAGGTTCAATGCCTTTGCAGGATATTTTTGAAAGCAATCCGTATATTGTTGAAGAATTGGTAGAGTTGCTTGTTCAAAAATCAGAGGCTCTCCTGTCTGACTATAAGACAGAACAGATACTCAGGTTTCGCAAGTATTGTTTGCAACTATCGGATCACTACCTTTCTATTCATAGAGGTGATCTAGAAGAAGAGGATGTTATGAGATATAAGGAGTTACACTTAGATATTCTCGAAGATATAAAACGTTGTTTAGAAACTTATTTAAAGGAGAAATAATTATGAAAAAGTATTTATCGGCTACAGTATTGGTTTTGGGAACCCTTTTCTTGGTTGCTTGCAGTAAGGCTGAGGAAGTTGTTGTAGAAACTATTAATAATGTAGATGGACGTTACATTGCCAATGCCTATGGTTTCGAGCTCGACTTTGAAATCGATGGTGAAACCATTACAGGCGAGGCTAGTATAGGTATTGTGGATAGTGACATTACTGGCAGTGTAGATTTGCAGGGGCAAGAGATAGATATCGATCTTTCAGAGAGCAAATCGATTTCAGGGACCTATGAAAAATTAGAAAATGGAGATTTAGAGGTCGATTTTTCAGGGAAGATGATTGTATTTGAAAAGCAGTAGTCGCTATCTAAGGTGGAGCAGGACAAGAGTTTTAGGATGAGGAGGACGGAACTGCTAACCAAGAGGCTTCGGCCTCTTTTTTTATTATTCGTTCTTTTTGTAGATTTGTGAAAAAACTATCTTTATGAGAGAAAAAATACAGAAAATATGGTACAATGGTAGGGTAAATTTAAATTAAGGAGTTCTTATCTAATGGCAAAATTGACTGTTAAAGATGTAGAATTGAAAGGCAAAAAAGTTCTTGTCCGTGTGGACTTCAACGTGCCTTTGAAAGATGGCGTTATCACTAACGATAACCGTATTACAGCAGCTCTTCCAACTATCAAGTATATTCTTGAGCAAGGTGGACGTGCAATTCTTTTCTCTCACCTTGGTCGTGTGAAGGAAGAAGCTGATAAAGAAGGTAAATCATTGGCTCCTGTAGCAGCTGATTTGGCAGCTAAATTGGGTCAGGAGGTTGCTTTCATTGCTGGCGCTACTCGTGGTGCTGAATTGGAAGCAGCTATCAATGCTTTGGAAGATGGACAAGTTCTCCTTGTTGAAAACACTCGTTTCGAAGATGTTGATGGTAAGAAAGAATCTAAAAACGACGAAGAACTCGGTAAATACTGGGCTTCACTTGGTGATGGTATCTTCGTTAACGACGCATTTGGTACTGCACACCGTGCACACGCATCAAACGTTGGTATCTCAGCAAACGTAGAAAAAGCTGTAGCTGGTTTCCTTTTGGAAAACGAAATTGCTTACATCCAAGAAGCTGTTGAAACTCCAGAACGTCCATTCGTGGCAATTCTTGGTGGTTCAAAAGTATCTGATAAGATCGGTGTTATCGAGAACCTTCTTGAAAAAGCTGACAAAGTTCTTATCGGTGGTGGTATGACTTACACATTCTACAAAGCTCAAGGTATTGAAATCGGTAACTCACTTGTAGAAGAAGACAAGCTTGATGTGGCAAAAGCACTTCTTGAAAAAGCTAACGGTAAATTGATCTTGCCAGTTGACTCAAAAGAAGCTAACGCATTTGCTGGTTACACTGAAGTTCGCGACACAGAAGGCGAAGCAGTTTCAGAAGGCTTCCTTGGTCTTGACATCGGTCCTAAGTCAATTGCTAAGTTTGACGAAGCCTTGACTGGTGCGAAAACAGTTGTTTGGAACGGACCTATGGGTGTATTTGAAAACCCAGACTTCCAAGCGGGGACAATCGGTGTAATGGATGCTATCGTGAAGCAACCAGGCGTGAAATCAATCATCGGTGGTGGTGACTCAGCAGCAGCAGCTATCAACCTTGGCCGTGCAGACAAGTTCTCATGGATTTCAACAGGTGGTGGTGCATCTATGGAACTCCTTGAAGGTAAAGTCCTTCCAGGTCTTGCAGCATTGACTGAAAAGTAAAAACTTACGACGAAAAGAGTTGGATTTCCAGCTCTTTTTCTACCATTTGTCAAGTCTATCAAGGTATTTGATGAAAAATATGTTGAGTTCAATAGTCAAAATAAGGAAATTGTTTTCTTTTGG
>NZ_JAVIHI010000044.1:0-15463 GCF_036680365.1 Streptococcus sp. SS-4456
ATAGCCTAGGAGATACACCTGTTCCCATGCCGAACACAGCAGTTAAGCCCTAGAACGCCTGAAGTAGTTGGGGGTTGCCCCCTGTGAGATACGGTAGTCGCTTAGCGAAATTCCGCCATAGCTCAGTTGGTAGAGCGCATGACTGTTAATCATGATGTCACAGGTTCGAGCCCTGTTGGCGGAGTAAAGAGAAATCTTTAGTTACATGGTCCGTTGGTCAAGGGGTTAAGACACCGCCTTTTCACGGCGGTAACACGGGTTCGAATCCCGTACGGACTATATTGAAGGGCAATGCCCTTTTTTTGTTTTTACTGCTATTTTTATAGTATAATTGAATTATGAAAACTTTATCAGATCATTTATCGGTGTTGCCCGGGATTGGAATAAAATCAGCAGAGAAATTTTTAAAATTGAATCTTGTGACTATTGGGCAATTATTAACTTATTATCCATTTCGGTACGAGGACTTTGAAAGTAAGTCTATTTTAGATTTGCAAGATGGAGAAAAGGCTGTAGTTGTTGGTAGTGTGGTATCTCCGGCTAATATTCAGTATTATGGTTACAAGAGAAATCGGCTACGTTTCTCGATTAAGCAGGGTGAGATAGTTCTGTCGGTTTCTTTTTTTAATCAGCCCTATTTATCTGATAAGATTGTTCTGGGGCAGGAAATTGCAATTTGGGGTAAGTGGGATAAGGCAAAGGCTAGTTTGACTGGTATGAAGTTGTTGGCTCAGGTAGCTGAGGAATTACAGCCGGTCTACCATGTGGCACAAGGTATTTCTCAGCTTCAGTTGGTCAAGGCTATTAAAGCAGCAATTGATAACGGTTATTTGGATTTGTTGGATGAGAATTTGCCGGTAGTTTTATTAGAGAAGTATCGTCTTTTAAATCGAAAACAGGCTGTTTTTGCTATGCATTTTCCGTCTAATCTGGATGAATACCGTCAAGCCTTGCGCCGTATTAAATTTGAAGAATTATTTTATTTCCAGTTGCAATTGCAATTGTTGAAAGCTGGGAATCGTGATCTTTCTAGTGGTTTGGAGATTGATTTTGATAAAGTAGAATTAGACAAACAAATTGGGAGCCTACCTTTTCTTTTGACGGATGCGCAACTAACTGCTTTGGGAGAAATTTTGGCGGACATGAGTTCCCCTGCCCATATGAACCGCTTGTTGCAGGGAGATGTAGGGTCTGGTAAGACAGTAGTTGCAGGCTTGGCGATGTTGGCAGCGGTAAGTGCGGGGATGCAAGCGGCCATTATGGTTCCAACAGAAATTTTGGCAGAACAACATTATGAGAGCTTGTGCCAGCTATTCCCAGATTTATCTATTGCGCTCTTAACGGGAGGGATGAAGGTTTCCGAGCGTAGGACTACTTTAGAGGCGATTGCTGATGGACGGGTTCAGATGATAGTTGGTACCCATGCATTGATACAAGAGGGGGTAGTATATCACAAGCTGGGGGTTGTCGTGACTGATGAGCAACATCGATTTGGTGTGAAACAAAGGCGTTTGTTTAGAGAAAAGGGGGATAATCCTGATGTGCTCATGATGACAGCAACGCCTATTCCTAGAACCTTGGCTATAACGGCCTTTGGAGATATGGATGTTTCTATTATCAACCAATTACCTGCTGGACGGAAACCCATTATTACTCGATGGGTCAAGCATCAGCAGTTGCCTACCGTTTTAGAATGGCTTGAAAAGGAATTAAATAAGGGAGCTCAAGTTTATTTTATTTCTCCCTTAATCGAAGAGTCGGAAGCCTTGGATTTAAAAAATGCCATTGACTTACAAGCTGACTTACAAGCTCATTTTGGTGGACAGTTTACAGTGGATTTGTTGCATGGTAAGATGAAGAATGAAGAAAAGGATTCCATTATGCAGGCCTTTAAGGAGCAAAAGACTGATATCTTGGTTTCGACAACCGTTATTGAAGTCGGTGTCAATGTCCCTAATGCAACAGTTATGGTTATTATGGATGCCGACCGTTTTGGTTTAAGTCAGCTTCATCAGTTGAGGGGGCGTGTTGGACGTGGGCATAAGCAGTCCTATGCTATTTTGGTAGCTAATCCTAAAACAGAGTCAGGCAAGGAACGCATGAAAATTATGACTGAAACCACAGATGGTTTTATACTGGCTGAGGCGGATTTGAAAATGCGTGGATCTGGTGAAATTTTTGGTACTCGCCAATCGGGTTTACCAGAATTTCAGGTAGCAAATATAGTTGAAGATTATCCAATCCTGGAGGAGGCTAGACGGGTTGCTAGTCAGATTGTCAGTGAAGAAAATTGGCAGAAGAATCCCAATTGGTCAGTTTTGCTGAAATATTTGAAGGATAAGGAAGAATTAGATTAGATTTGAAAGATTGAAAAAAGACCGATTGTTCGGTCTTTTGTGGTTTTAAGCGTACAGCTGTGATTAGCCTTGGATGTAGTCAGCCAAGGCTTGTCCTTTTAAGCCGGCATTGAGGGCAATTAGTAGTTTCAGGCGAGCTTTTTGTGCATTTAATTCTTTGACAAAGAGGATGCCGTCTTGTTCTAGCTGAATGCCACCGCCTTGATAGGCGTAAACGGGTTCGGCAATGCCGTTAAAGCAACGAGAAACCAGAATAATAGGAAGTCCTTGTTCCAGGAGTTTTTTGATAGTTGGAAGGATAGTGGGTGGGAGGTTACCTGCTCCAAGTGCTTCGATAACTAGTCCAGAAATATTAGTTTTTGTTAGAGCTTCGAGGAGAACAGTATCCATGTCTGCATAACCCTTGATAATTGGAACTGTTCCTGATACAGCTGACAAGTCAAAACGAACTCGTGGTTCAGCTGTTTTAAAGTAGAGAATTTCACGTTTGGTTACCAATCCAAGTGGCCCATGCGTTGGTGTCTGGAAGGTTGATACGTTGGTTGTATGGGTCTTGGTGACATACTTGGCGGCATGAATTTCATCATTCATAACGACTAGCACTCCCTTGTCTGCAGACTTTTCATCTGCTGCGACACGGAGGGCTGTTTGGTAGTTGTAAACTCCGTCGCTACCAAGTTCATTTGATGAACGCATGGCCCCAGTTAATACGATTGGTTTTTCCGGTATAGCCATGGTGTCGAGAAAATAGGCTGTTTCTTCAAGTGTATCGGTGCCGTGGGTAATGACAAATCCATCAAAGTTTGCTTGTTCAGCTTTAATTTTTTGATAGAGGGTCATCATGTGTTCCAAACGGATATGAGGGCTTGGAACATTGAGAAAATCGATGGATGTGACTTGTATTTCTTCAATGGGTGTGTCGATTTGAGTCATTGGATTGACTTGACTGCTTGTCACATGGCCTTCTTGGTCGGCTTGCATGGAAATAGTTCCACCTGTGTGTAGGGCGAGAATTTTTTTCATAAATTTTCTGTTTCTTTCAAAGTATGTTATACTAATTGTAACACAATTCTAAGAAAGTTGGTGAGATGGTTGGCGATTAAGGCTGTATTTTTTGATATTGATGGTACCTTATTGACAGATAAACGTACAGTAAGTAAATCAACCATCTCAGCCATCAATTCCTTGAAAGCAAAGGGGATACTGATTGGCTTGGCAACTGGTCGGGACCCTCGATTTGTATTGCAATATATGGCTAGTCTAGGTTTGGATTTAGCGATTACTTACAATGGTCAATACATTTTTTCGCGAGAAGAGGTTCTCTATAGCCATGCTTTAGAAGTTGGACAAGTTGAACAGATGATGGATTATGCTCGGATTAACCATAAGGATTTGGCTCTTGGAACATCGCAGGGAGTTTTTGGTAGCAGAATTATGTCCACAGGGACAGGAAATGTTGCCTATCGTCTTAGTCGCCTCATTCCTGATAGATTTGCTGGTTTGGTGAATTTTATTCTTAATCGTTTGGTGCGATTTGTTCGGCCACAGCGTCCAAGGAACCTGAGAGTTTATTTGGAACAGCCGATTTATCAGCTCATGATGCTGACAACAGAGAGGGAAACCAGAGAATTGGAAGCAGGATGTCAGGACTTGTCTTTTACTCGTTCAAGCCCCTATGCAACAGATATTATCAGTAAGGGGAGTTCAAAACTATCTGGAATTTTAAAGGTTGCTGAGAAATATCGTTTTAGTCTAGATGAAGTTGTGGCTTTTGGCGATTCGAATAATGACTATGAAATGTTAAAGGCCATTAAACATTCTGTAGCTATGGGAAATGGAACTAAGAGAGTGCGTAAGGTGGCCTCATTTGTGACAGATACCAACAACCGCGACGGTATTTATAAGGCATTCGTTCAGTTAGGTTTACTGGAGGAAAACAATGCTTCAGAGCAGAGATGAGAATTTTAATCGTGTGAAAGATTTTCATGCCTTGATGGATGGGGATACTCAGGAAAGCCCAAGGGTATATGATGGGCAGATGGCGCTGTACCGTTCTAGCTTTAAGCTTGAGGAGATAGTAGAATTTTTGCATGCCTCTTCGGAAAGTGAGGAGGCTTTCCAAGACTATGTTCATCAGTTGCATGATGGCTTGGATAAGGCCGTTGAAAAGGTGAAAGGCAAGGGTCCGGCTAGTAGATCATTGCAGGACCAGGCAGATGCTCTCTTGGACATTTTGTATTTTACCTATGGTTCTTTTGTCTTAATGGGGGTAGATCCAGCACCTATTTTTGATTTGGTGCATACTGCCAATATGGGAAAAGTTTTTCCGGATGGTAGGGCGCATTTTGATCCGATTACTCACAAAATTCTAAAGCCAGAGGACTGGGAAGAGAAGTTTGCACCGGAGAAAAAGATTGCTAAAGAGCTTGAAAGACAGATGAAAAGACTTGATAACTAGATCAAGTCTTTTCGTGTTTTATAAGCTTTTTTCACCATCGCGGACGATGAGCAAATCAATATTTGCGTGGCGCATGATGTATTCGGAAGAAGAACCGATTAGGAGGCGTTCGAAGGCGTTAAGACCTGTTGCTCCAAGTAACATGAGATCGGCACCAGTTTCTTTAGGAATATCGACTGCCAAGAGTGTTTTGGGATTACCAAATTCGATATAGATCTGAACTTCTGCCAATCCAGCCTCAACAGCGCTTTGTTTGTACTCTTCTAGCAATAGCTCCGCTTCTTTTTCTAATGTTTCATAGACAGAAGCATCAAAAGCAACAACATTGTGAAGGGCCCGCGTGTCGATTACATGGGCAATAACTAATCGAGCCTGGTTGCGTTTGGCAACGTGAATTGCCTTGTGCAGAGCTAATTCAGCACCTGTGGATCCATCGACAGCTACGAGGATGGTCTTGTAAGATTGTGTCATAGTAGTCACTCCTTTCAGCAAATATTCATTCCTAGAAGTATAGGTTATCATTACATTTATATTATAAGCCTTTTAGGAGGAAATGTAAAGGGATTCTTGTGCTTTTTTGACTTTTGAAGTAAAATAGAAAACAGAAGAAAGTCGAGGTAACGACATGAAACAATTTAATAAATCAAGTAAATTAGATGATGTAGCCTATGATATTCGTGGCCCAGTTTTAGAAGAAGCTATGCGAATGCGGGCCAACGGGGAGCAAATTTTACGTTTGAATACAGGTAATCCAGCTGAATTTGGATTTACAGCACCTGATGAAGTTATTCGTGACCTGATCCATAATGCTCGTAAGTCAGAAGGTTATTCTGACAGTAAGGGAATTTTTTCAGCCCGTAAGGCGATTATGCAGTATTGTCAGTTGAAGAAGTTTCCAAACGTTGATATTGAAGATATTTATATTGGTAATGGTGTCAGTGAGTTGATTGTTATGTCTATGCAGGGCTTGCTAGACAATGGGGATGAGGTTTTGGTACCTATGCCGGACTATCCATTATGGACAGCAGCAGTTAGCTTGGCTGGTGGTAAGGCTGTACATTACGTTTGTGATGAGGCGGCAGATTGGTATCCAGACTTAGCTGATATGGAGGCAAAAGTGACGTCACGGACCAAGGCCATTGTTTTGATCAACCCTAACAACCCAACGGGTGCTCTTTATCCCAAAGAAATTTTGGAGGGGATTATTGATATTGCTCGCAGGCATGAATTGATTATTCTCTCTGACGAGATTTACGATCGGATGGTCTTTGATGGAGCGGTTCATATTCCGATTGCTACTTTAGCACCTGACTTGTTTGTCGTAACCATGAATGGTTTGTCCAAATCCCATCGTATCTGCGGTTTCCGTGTGGGTTGGATGGTCTTGTCTGGTCCTAAGAAACACGTAAAAGGTTATATCGAAGGATTGAATATGTTGTCCAATATGCGCTTGTGTTCAAACGTATTGGCTCAGCAAGTTGTTCAGACTTCCTTGGGCGGTGTTCAATCTGTTGACAAACTACTCATGCCGGGTGGTCGTCTGTACGAACAACGAGAATTTATTACCAAGGCTATCAATGATATTCCTGGTTTATCAGCAGTCAAGCCAAAGGCGGGATTATATGTCTTTCCTAAAATTGACCGTGAGATGTATCGAGTGGATGATGATGAGCAATTTGTCTTGGATTTCTTAAAACAGGAAAAAGTCTTGCTTGTTCATGGTCGTGGTTTCAACTGGAAAGATCCGGATCATTTCCGAATTGTCTATCTGCCACGTGTGGATGAATTAGCTGAAATTCAAGAAAAGATGACCCGTTTCTTGCGTCAATACCGTAGATAAGAGTGGAGCTGATGAGTATCAGCTCTTTTTTTTTACTTGAAATTGTAAGTACTATTTCAAAAATAGTAAATTTTCTGATAATTGTTGAAATTTGCCTAATAATTCGGTATAATAAGTGTAATTACAGTAAAAAGAGGAACATATGACAACATTATTAGAAAAAACTCGGGATATTACTTCTATTTTGAAGCGTTCCGAAGAGCAATTGGCTGAAGAATTGCCTTACAATGCCATAGCGGAGCACTTATCTGATATTATTGATTGCAACGCCTGCATTATCAATAGTGAGGGTGAAATTTTGGGTTATCATATGAACTACAAGACCAATAATGACAGGGTTGAAGAGTTCTATATTAACAAACAGTATCCAGAAGAATATGTAAAATCGATTGCTCAGGTCTATGATACCCAGGTT
The DNA here is from genome assembly GCF_036680365.1 of Streptococcus sp. SS-4456. Lineage (NCBI taxonomy): Bacteria > Bacillati > Bacillota > Bacilli > Lactobacillales > Streptococcaceae > Streptococcus > Streptococcus sp. SS-4456. Next base: position 7,071 of record NZ_JAVIHI010000044.1, read on the forward strand.
AACTTGCCAGTAGAGAGTGAGCTAACAGCTATTCCTGTGGAATCTCGTTCGACCTACCCGAATGGTTTGACCACCATTGCTCCTATCCATGTGACGGGCATCCGCTTTGGCAGCTTGATTATCTGGCGTAATGAAGAGCAATTCCACGAAGAAGATTTGATTTTGGTTGAGATTGCGGCAACAGTAGTAGGTATCCAACTACTTAACTTCCAGCGGGAAGAGGATGAGAAAAATATTCGTCGTCGTGCAGCGGTCAATATGGCAGTCAATACCCTGTCCTATTCTGAAATGAAGGCAGTTGCTGCTATCTTGGGCGAGTTGAACGGTAATGAAGGTCAATTGACGGCTTCTGTTATTGCAGATCGTATTGGCATTACTCGCTCTGTGATCGTCAATGCCCTGCGCAAGTTGGAAAGTGCGGGGATTATTGAAAGTCGTTCGCTTGGGATGAAAGGAACTTATTTGAAAGTCCTTATTCCAGCTATTTTTGATGAGATTAAGAAACGTGATTACTAAGATGACAAAAGCATTGATTTCGATTGATTATACGGTTGATTTTGTAGCAGACAAGGGAACATTAACTGCGGGGAAACCTGCTCAGGCTATTGCTGAGCGGATTGCTCAGGTGACAAAAGAAGCCTTTGAAAATGGGGACTATATCGTTTTTGCCATTGATGGTCATGAAGAGGGGGATGACTTGCATCCTGAAAGCAAGCTCTTTCCGCCTCACAATATCATGGGAACAGACGGGCGAGATTTGTACGGTCCTTTGGCGGATTTTTATCAGGAAAACAAGGACCATGCACGTGTTCGTTGGATGGACAAGCGACATTATTCGGCCTTTTCTGGGACAGATTTGGATGTTCGTTTGAGAGAACGTCGGGTGGATACGGTAGTCTTGACAGGTGTCCTGTCTGATATCTGTGTCCTGCATACGGCTATTGATGCCTACAATAAAGGCTATCGGATTGAGGTCGTGGCTTCTGCAATTGCCGCATTGACGGAGGAGAGTCATCGGTTTGCTCTCAACCATCTGCGCCATGTGCTTGGTGCGACCATTATAGATTAGGGTTTAGGAACCAGTCGTTAGACTGGTTTTTTGCCGAAAAAAGCTTCCATCGGAGGGAATATCTACCTTTGTGTGAGGCTGGAAATATGGTATAATGAGAAGATAGATTTCCATTAGGAGGAAAGTAAGAATGAAGATTTCTGAAGCTGAAGTCCGTCACGTTGCCAAGCTGTCTAAGCTGGAATTTTCGGACCAGGAAACAGCGGAATTTGCGACAAGTTTGAGCAAGATTGTCGATATGGTTGAATTGCTCAATGAAGTAGATACGACAGGTGTTGCGGTAACAACCACTATGGCTGACCGTAAGAATGTCTTGCGAGCAGATATTGCCCAAAAAGGGGAGAGCCGTGAGGAGCTCTTTAAAAATGTGCCTGAATCACAGGATAACTTTATCAAGGTACCAGCTATTCTAGACGGGGGAGGAGATGCCTAATGACTTTTAACAATAAAACCATTGATGAATTGCATGACCTCCTTGTCAAAAAGGAGATTTCTGCGGTTGAGTTGACCAAGGCGACCTTGGAAGACATCAAAAGCCGTGAGGGAGCAGTGGATGCTTTCTTGACTATCACAGAAAACGCGGCCTTGGCGCAAGCTGCTGCCCTTGATGAAAAGGGGATTGAAGCGGACAATGTTATGGCAGGGATTCCTTTGGCAGTCAAGGACAATATCTCTACGAAGGGGATTTTGACAACGGCAGCTTCAAAAATGCTCTATAACTACGAGCCGATTTTCGATGCGACATCGGTTGCTCAGGCCTATGCCAAGGATATGATTATTGTCGGTAAGACCAACATGGATGAGTTTGCTATGGGTGGTTCTAACGAGAACTCTGCCTTCAAACCGACTAAAAATGCTTGGGACCAGACAAAAGTTCCTGGTGGTTCTTCAGGTGGTTCGGCAGCTGCAGTTGCTGCTGGTCAGGTCCGTTTGTCACTCGGTTCTGACACAGGTGGTTCCATTCGTCAACCAGCAGCCTTTAATGGTATCGTTGGGATGAAACCAACTTATGGAACGGTGTCGCGTTTTGGTTTGATTGCCTTTGGCTCATCTCTTGACCAGATTGGTCCATTCTCACAGACGGTTAAGGAAAATGCCCAGTTGCTCAATGTCATCTCTGGTCATGATGTCAAGGACGCAACATCAACCATCAATGAAATTGCTGACTTCACTAGCAAGATTGGTCAAGACATCAAGGGCTTGAAAATCGCTCTTCCCAAAGAATACATGGGTGAGGGAATTGATCCACAGGTTAAGGAAACCATTCTCAAGGCTGCCAAGCACTTAGAAAGCTTGGGAGCAATCATTGAAGAAGTTAGCTTGCCACATTCTAAGTATGGGGTTGCGGTTTACTATATCATCGCTTCATCAGAGGCTTCTTCTAACTTGCAACGTTTTGACGGTATCCGTTATGGTTTCCGTGCAGAAGATGCGACAAACTTGGATGAGATTTACGTGAAAACCCGTAGCCAAGGTTTTGGTGAGGAAGTCAAACGTCGTATTATGTTAGGTACATTTAGCTTGTCATCTGGTTACTACGATGCCTACTTCAAGAAGGCTGGTCAGGTACGGACCTTGATTATCCAAGATTTTGAAAAAGTTTTTGCGGACTATGACTTGATTTTGGGACCAACTGCTCCGACAGTTGCTTTTGGTTTGGATACGCTCAACCATGACCCTGTGGCTATGTACTTGGCGGACTTGTTAACAATTCCTGTAAACTTGGCAGGTCTTCCAGGTATTTCTATTCCTGCTGGTTTTGTAGAAGGATTACCAGTTGGCTTGCAGTTGATTGGTCCAAAATATTCAGAAGAAACTATCTACCAAGTGGCTGCTGCCTTTGAAGCGACGACAGACTACCACAAGCAACAACCAGTGATTTTTGGAGGTGCTAACTAATGAACTTTGAAACGATTATTGGTCTAGAAGTCCATGTGGAGTTGAATACCAACTCGAAGATTTTCTCACCTTCATCTGCTCATTTTGGTGAGGATCCTAATGCCAATACCAACGTAATTGACTGGTCTTTCCCAGGTGTCCTTCCAGTTCTCAACAAGGGCGTTGTGGATGCTGGTATTAAGGCTGCCTTGGCCTTGAACATGGATATTCATAAGGATATGCACTTTGACCGTAAGAACTATTTCTATCCTGATAACCCGAAAGCCTATCAAATTTCCCAGTTTGACGAGCCGATTGGCTACAATGGCTGGATTGAGATTGAGCTAGAAGATGGTTCAACCAAGAAAATCCGTATCGAGCGTGCGCACTTGGAAGAGGATGCAGGTAAGAATACCCATGGGACAGACGGCTATTCTTATGTAGACCTCAACCGTCAAGGAGTGCCACTGATTGAGATTGTATCAGAAGCCGATATGCGCTCGCCTGAGGAGGCCTATGCCTATTTGACAGCCCTCAAGGAAATTATCCAATACACTGGCATTTCAGATGTCAAGATGGAAGAGGGGTCTATGCGCGTGGATGCCAATATCTCCCTTCGCCCTTATGGTCAGGAGAAGTTTGGTACCAAGACTGAGTTGAAAAACCTCAACTCCTTCAACTATGTTCGCAAGGGTTTGCAGCATGAAGTAGAACGTCAGGCCAAAATCTTGCGTTCAGGTGGTCAAATCCAGCAGGAAACGCGCCGTTACGATGAATCTACTGGTGAAACCATTCTCATGCGTGTCAAGGAAGGGTCAGCTGACTACCGTTACTTCCCAGAGCCAGATCTACCGCTCTATGAGATTGATGATAGCTGGATTGAGGAAGTGCGTGCAGAATTGCCAGTCTTTCCAAAGGCTCGCCGTGCTCACTATGTGGAAAACTTGGGCTTGACTACCTACGATGCAGGACAGTTAACGTCGACTAAGGCACTGTCTGACTTCTTTGAAGCTGCAGTGGCAGCTGGTGGCGATGCTAAACAGGTGTCCAACTGGTTGCAGGGTGAAGTGGCTCAATTCCTCAATGCTGAAGGTAAGACTATTGAGCAAATCGCCTTAACACCTGAAAACTTGGTTGAGATGATAGCTTTGATTGCGGATGGCACTATTTCATCTAAGATTGCCAAGAAGGTCTTTGTTCACTTGGCTAAGGAAGGTGGTTCTGCTAAGGCTTACGTTGAGAAAGCTGGCTTGGTACAGATTTCAGATCCAGCTGTCCTCATTCCGATTATCCACCAAGTCTTTGCGGATAATGAAGCAGCCGTAGCTGACTTCAAGTCTGGCAAACGCAATGCTGATAAGGCCTTTACAGGTTTCTTGATGAAAGCGACTAAGGGACAAGCTAACCCGCAAGTTGCACAACAACTCTTGGCACAGGAATTGGCTAAGTTGTTGGACTAAAATAAACAGAAGAAAACCGAGAATTCATAATGAACTCTCGGTTTTTCTTATGCACTTTTAGTAAGAACTCTCCCGTATTACCAGCTGGGTACCTAGCTTAATTTTACGGGGATGGTGGGGCTGCGGGCTTGCAATGACACGGTCCAGCAGTTGCATGGCTTCTTGTCCCATTTCCTCAGTGAAGACGCTGATGGAAGACAGGGCTGGATAGACCTGGCGCGTGATGGCGGTATCGTTAAAGGTGATGAGTTGGACTCTATCGGGTACGGCGATTTGGCGTTCCTGTAGGGCTCGAAGGGCACCGACTGCCAGGGTATCATTGGCCATGAAGAAGGCTGGGGGCAGTTGGTTGCCTAGGTCCTCAATAGCCTGGCTCATCAGCTCATATCCTGATTGGGTTGAGAATTTTCCTTGGTAGATGTAGTCTTCTTGGAGCATGCCCAAGGTGTTTAGGTAATTACGAAAGGCAGTCAGGCGGGGGTCTGTTGGCAGTTGGTGGCCGTCTGTGGTTTCTTCCTGTCCAACTAATAATCCTATGTCTGTCAGACCTTGTGAACGGAAGTGGTCGATAACGATCTGAACAGAGTGTTCAAAGTCAGTTGTGATGCAGGAGAATCCCTCGGTCAGTGTATCAGAATCTACAAAAATGAGTTTGGATGATATGCTGGCCAGCTCTGCTATTTGCCCAGAAGAAAATTTGCCAACCGCGATGATGCCGTCAACTTCTTGGAGGAGGGGGTTGGTCAGGTCGTTGAAGGAACGGATGATTTGATAGCCGAGAAGACTGGCGGTCTGCTCGATGCTGGCACGGATGGAATAGTAGTAGAGGTCAGCCAGTTCTTCGCTCTCCGTGTACCATTGGACAATGCCGATGGTGCCTTTTTGTTGGGGAGCTTGTTTTTTGAGGTGTTTGGTGTAGCCCAGGTCCTGTGCCAAGTTGAAAATGCGGTCGCGGGTTTCTTGGCTGACGGATAGGGTCAGGTCGTTCTTGAGTACGCGGGAAACGGTGGCAGAGGATAATTGAGCTTTTTCAGCGATGTCTTTGATGGTAACCATGGTACTCTCCTATCTATTTGTATCTAGTATAGCACAAAATGTAAAATTAGTAAATTTTTAGTAAATATATTGACTTTTATATTGTTAAGTTGTACAATAAAAGAAAACGATTACAATATCAAGGAGGTTCTTATGAACATAGAACAACTCAAGCAAGCCTTTCTCGATGTGTTTGGTCAAGAGGCGGATGCGACTTTCTTCTCACCTGGGCGGATTAACCTGATTGGTGAGCATACAGACTATAATGGTGGTCATGTCTTTCCAGCAGCCATTACCTTGGGGACTTACGGTGCTGCTCGTAAACGTGATGACCAACTACTACGTTTTTATTCAGCTAATTTTGAAGAAGTTGGAATTATAGAAGTGGATTTGAACAATCTGGTCTTCGACAAGGCGGACAACTGGACCAACTATGCCAAGGGTGTTCTCAAGTTCTTGCAAGAAGCAGGGCATGTCATTGATACAGGGATGGAAGTCTTTGTTTACGGAAATATTCCAAACGGATCAGGCTTGTCATCATCAGCTTCCCTGGAACTTTTAATTGGCATTATCGCAGAAGAATTATACGGTCTTGAGTTGACTCGTCTTGATTTAGTGAAAATCGGTAAGCAGACGGAAAATCATTTTATCGGTGTCAATTCTGGCATCATGGATCAGTTTGCTATCGGTATGGGAGCAGACCAGCGCGCCATTTATCTAGATACTAATACGCTTGAATACGAATTGGTGCCACTTGACTTGGGTGACCATGTGATTGTCATTATGAACACCAATAAACGTCGTGAATTGGCAGATTCGAAGTACAATGAACGCCGTGCGGAATGTGAAAAAGCGGTGGAAGAATTGAATGCAGTTTTGACTATTCAAACTCTGGGAGAGTTGGATGAGTGGACCTTTGACCAATATAGTTACTTAATCAAAGATGAAAACCGCATCAAACGTGCCCGTCACGCTGTCTTGGAAAACCAACGGACCTTGCAAGCTCGTAAGGCCTTGGAAGAAGGAGATTTGGCAACCTTTGGTCGTTTGGTCAATGCTTCTCATGTTTCTTTGGAGCATGATTATGAAGTGACAGGTTTGGAATTGGATACCTTGGCTCACACAGCTTGGGAGCAAGAAGGCGTTCTTGGTGCTCGGATGACAGGAGCAGGTTTCGGCGGCTGTGGTATTGCCATTGTCCATAAGGATAAGGTTGGTGCCTTTACTGAAAATGTCGGCAAGACCTATACAGAGGTCGTGGGCTATGAACCAAGCTTTTATGTAGCGGAGATTGCTGGAGGCTCTCGCGTCTTATCTCGAAAATAGATTGGAGAAATGATGACAGGATTGGTGGATCGTTTTGTTGAGCAAGTCATTGCCAACAGTGATTTTGAGGAAATGGATGCTCTTTACCTGCGAAATCGGGTCTTGGCTCTGGTGGGTGAGCAAGTTTTGACTGTCCAAACAGAGCTAACAGACTTGATTGAACTCAAGGAAGAACTATTGGCTCACGGGGTTGGAACTGGTTTTGTTGGAGAATTGTTGGAAGAACAGGACATGGTTGGGGCTTGTTTGATGGACTTAATCACGCCAAGTCCTAGTCAGGTCAATCGTGATTTTTGGCAGACCTACCAGGACAGTCCAGAGCAGGCTGTGGCAGATTTTTATGCTTTAAGCAAGCGTAATGACTATATCAAGGTGGCTGCTGTTGCCAAAAATATCTACTATCAGACACCGACAGACTACGGCAATCTGGAGATTACCATCAATCTGTCTAAACCTGAGAAAGATCCTAAGGCTATTGCGGCTGCTCGCTTGGCAGAGGCATCCAACTATCCATCTTGCTTGCTCTGTATGGAAAATGAGGGCTATCAAGGTCGGATAAACCATCCAGCACGCGCCAACCACCGCATTATTCGCTTGGATCTTGGACAGGAACAGTGGGGCTTCCAGTATTCGCCTTATGCCTACTACAATGAGCATGCTATTTTCTTGAACCAAGAGCATGTGCCTATGGTCATCAGTCCTCAAACCTTTGAACAGCTCTTGAACCTGCTAGACATCTTTCCAGATTATTTTGTCGGTTCTAACTCTGACCTACCAATTTCGGGTGGCTCCATCCTGACCCACAATCACTATCAGGGTGGGCGGCACAGTTTTGCCATGGAAAAGGCACCGATAGAACGCCAGCTGGTCTTCGACGGCTTTGAGTCCGTTTCGGCCGGTATTGTCAAGTGGCCCATGTCGGTTATTCGTTTGAGCTCGGCAGATAAGCCAGCACTATTGAGCTTGGCGGCTAAGATTTTGGAAAAATGGCGGAGCTACTCAGATGATAGCGTTCAGATTAAGGCTGAGACAGATGGAACTCCCCATCATACCATTACCCCGATTGCTCGGAAACGAGGGGACTTGTACGAGCTGGATTTGGTTCTCCGCGACAATCAGACTTCAGAAGAGTTTCCGGATGGCATCTACCATCCACACCCAGATGTCCAACACATCAAGAAAGAAAATATCGGCTTGATTGAGGTTATGGGCTTGGCGATTTTGCCTCCACGTTTGAAGGCAGAATTGGCGGAAGTTAAGAAATACTTACTGGGTCAGGATAATCAGGTGGCAGCTTATCATCAGCCTTGGGCAGACAGGTTAAAAGCAGAACATCCAGATGTGACAGAAGAAAGGGCTGAAGAAATCATTCGAGCCTCTGTCGGACAAATTTTCGCCCGTGTCCTAGAAGATGCAGGTGTCTACAAACGCACTCCAGAAGGACAGGCAGCCTTTTTACGATTCGTAGAGTTTGTGGGCCTCAAACAATAATGACAGCAAAGAGTGGGACGGTGTCCTGCTCTTTTGGTATAATAGGGCTCTTTGTCAACTGTAGTGGGTAGATGAAAAGCTAACACCTAGAGAGGACGAACTTCGTTCTCTCTTTTTCAATATTCAAAGCGATG